>NZ_JBHYDW010000052.1:0-26101 GCF_051860475.1 Elioraea sp.
CGCAGCAATAGAGGCTCAGCACCTCGCGCGCGGCCGCCTCCGCCGCGCTGCGGTCCTCGGCCAATGCGGCGAGGCGCACGCGCACCTCGCCGTCCGGGGCGAGCGGGCCGCGGCGCGCACCCTCGTCGCTGTCGAACACCGCCTGGAGCCCGAGCAGATCGATCCGAAGACGGATCGGCAGTGCGGCGACGCGCGCGCGCAGAGTGGTCGCGGCGAGCCGCGCGCGAGCGAGCGCGTTCGGCCCCGCATAGCTGATCTCGCCCTCACCGAGGAAGCCGCCCTCGGTGCTCACGGTCGCCTTCAGCGTCGGTGGTCGGGCATGGCCGCGCGCACCGCGCAGCAGGACCGTGTCGCGCCCGGGCTCCGCGACCGTCACAGAGGTGATGTCGAGCGTCACGTCGGGCGTCAGATAGGCCGCCGGATCGTGCACCTCGTAGAGGATCTGTTCGGTGACCGTGCGGCGATCCACCAGCCCGCCCGGCGTGTCGGCCTTGGTGACGGTGATCGTGCCGTCGGCCGTGACCGCGGCGATGGGGAAGCCGATCGCCTCCGGCGCCGGGACGTCCTTCACGCCGGGATCGCCGAAGTACCCGCCCGTCACCTGCGCGCCGCATTCCAGCAGGTGCCCCGCGAGCGTGCCGGCGGCGAGCGCGTCGAGGTCGTGCTCGCCCCAGCCGAAATGCGCGATCAGCGGGCCGAGCGCGAGCGCGGGATCGGCGATCCGTCCCGTCACGACGATCTCGGCGCCATCGCAGAGCGCCGCGGCGATCGGGAAGGCGCCGAGATAGGCGTTGGCGGCGATGATCGGTCGCGCGGGCCGCGCGCCTCCCTCCCAGGCGATGCGCGGATCATCGAGCACCTCGCGCACGTCGTCGCCCTCGATCACGGCGATGCGCGGGGGGGCGAGGCCGAGTTCCGCCGCGAGCTGCGCGATCGCCGCGGCCGCACCGCGCGCATTGGAAGCGCCGAAATTGCCGACGATGGGGATGCCGGCGGCGAGACACAGCCCGAGCACCGGCCGCAGCAGCGGCAGGAGCGCAGGTTCGTATCCCGCATCCGAATCGGTCTCGCGCGCCAGCACGCCGAGCGCGAGCGTGCGTTCCGCCAGCGTCTCGAAGGTCATCGCCGCCGGCCCGCCGCGCGCGATCAGCGTGCGCACCACCGGCTCGGCCACGTCCAGCCGATCGCCCGAGAACCCCGCGCCGTTGCCGATCAGGAGGGGAGGAGCCATGACGCCGTGCAGGCTAGACGCCTCCGCCGCTGCCTGCCAGCCTGCGCGCCGCAGCGAGGAGACCACCATGCCAGGCACACGCGAGGCGGCGATCGCGCGCGCGACGACGTTGTTCGACAGCGGTACGTTCCGCGCCACGCTCCAGGAGCTCGTCGCGATCCCCTCCACCAGCCAGGAGGAGGCGCACCGGCCCGATCTCGACCGCTACCTCGACGGCGCGCTGCGCGCCTGGCTGGAGCGGCTCGGCTTCGCGGTGACGGTGCACCAGAACCCGCGCCCCGCCCTCGGCCCGATCCTCACGGCCACAAGGCACGAGGGCGACGGCTTGCCGACCGTCATCACCTACGGCCACGGCGACACGGTGCGCGGGCTCGAGGAGCAGTGGTCGGAGGGCCTCTCGCCCTGGACGATCACGGAGCGGGACGGCAAGTGGTACGGCCGCGGCGTGGTCGACAACAAGGGCCAGCACGCGCTCAACCTCGCGGCACTCGAAGCCGTGCTCGCCGAACGCGGCGGCAAGCTCGGCTTCAACCTCAAACTGGTGATCGAGACGGCGGAGGAGCGCGGCTCAGGCGGACTGCGCGAATTCGTCGCCGCCAACACGGACCTGCTCGCCGCCGATGCGTTGATCGGCTCGGACGGGCCGCGCGTCGATCCCGAGGTGCCGACCATCAAGTGCGGCACGCGCGGCACGTTCCATTTCGACCTGGTGGTGAACCTGCGGCCGGGCGGGGTTCATTCGGGCCATTGGGGCGGGTTGACCCGCGACCCGGCGATCATCCTCGCCCATGCGCTCGGCGCGATCATGGACCGCAACGGCAAGATCCTGGTGCGCGACTGGCTTCCCAAGGGCGGGCTGCCGCCGGCCGTGAAGACGGCGCTCGCGGGCTGTCCGCTCGGCGGCGCCGGGGAGGCGGCGACCATCGACGAGGGCTGGGGCGAACCCGGCCTGACGCCGGCCGAGAAGATCTACGGCTGGAACAGCTTCATCGTGCTGGCGATGGTCGCGGGCAAGCCGGATGGGCCGGTGAACGCGGTCGCGCCGAATGCGCGCGCGCATTGCCAGATCCGCTACACGGTCGATACCGATCCCGCGACCTTCGCGCCGTCCTTGCGCAAGCATCTCGACGCGGCGGGGTTCCCGGAGGTCGCGATCGAGAACGCCGCGGTGCGCATGCCGGCGAGCCGCACCGATCCCGTCAACCCATGGGTCGGCTTTGCCGCCGACAGCATCGCGCGCACGCTGAACCGCCGGCCCCAGGTGGTGCCCAATGCGTCAGGCGGGCTGCCGGGCGACGTGTTCGTCGATCATCTCGGCGTGCCGCTCCTCTGGATCCCGCACAGCTACAACGGCTGCAAGCAGCACGGCCCGGACGAGCACGCGATCCCGGCGATCCTGCGCGAGGGCATCGCGATGATGGCCGGGCTGTGGTGGGACCTGGGCGAGGGCAATGCGCCACGGTTGACCTAGGGCGTCGACGATGCCACCACGGCGGGCATGCGCGCGCGTCTCGCCCGTCGGATGGTGGTTGTCGCTCTGGTCGCCGCCTGCACGGCGCGGCCCGGCGCTGCCTGGGCCGAGACCGGCGAGGCGTCCTGGGTCGCGCGTTCGTTGCGCGGCCGGCGCACGGCGAGCGGCGCACGCTACGATCCGCGCGCGCTGACCGCGGCGCACCGCACGCTGCCGTTCGGCACGCAGGTGCGCGTGACGCGCCTCGATACCGGTCGGTCCGTGATTGTCACGGTCACCGATCGCGGACCGTGGGTGGGCGGGCGCGTGATCGACGTGTCGGAGGCGGCGGCGGATGCGCTCGGTTTCCAGGGTCGCGGCACCGCGCCGGTGCGGCTCACGCTGCCGTAGCCTCCATCCGCGCCGCCGTCTCCCCGCTCTGGTGGCGCAGGAAGCCGCGCAGCCGCTCGTTGTAGTCGGGCAGCACCTCTCGCGCTGCGTCGGCGGGTGGCGCGGGACGGGATCGCGGCGCTGCTGGCGAAGCTGCCGCCCTGTGTGGTGGCGCTGGAGCCGTGCTGCGGCGCACACCATGTCGGGCGTGGTGCGGCGGCACTTGGACACCAGGTCCGGCTGGTATGTCCGGCCGTACGTGAAGGCCCCGAAGAACGACGACCGCGACGCGCCCGACGATGCGGTTTGTGCCGCTGAAGGGCGAGGCACAGCTCGACGTGCAGGCGCTGCACCGGGCACGCAAGCGATTGGTGGCGGAACGGACGGCGCTGATCAACCAGATGCGTGCCCTGCTTCTGGAGCGCGGGATCGTGCTGGCGCAGCGGCGCCGGTCGGTGGCGGCCTGGGTCGGCGCGCCTCGTGATGAGAACGCGCCCGACTGCCTGAGCCCGCGCATCCGTCTGCTGGTGAGCGACATGCGGGCGGAGTGGGCTGAGCTCGACCGGCGCATCGCGGCGTTGGACGATGAGTTCGCCGCGCGCGCGGCAGGACGAGGCGGCGCGGCGCCTTGCGACAGTGCCCGGCATCGGGCCGCTCGGCGCGACAGCGCTCGCGGCGATGCGCGATGCGCGTGCGGGCGGGCGGGCACGCGACCTGGCGGCCTGGCTCGGGCTGGTGCCGAAGCAGGCAACGACAGGCGGCAAGCCGAAGCTGCTCGGGATCACCAAGCGGGGCAGCCGCTCCCTGCGCAAGACCCTGATCCACGGCGCCCGTACGGTGCTGCCGCGTCTGGCGGCGACGGAAACCCGCCTGGGCCGCTGGCTACGCGCGCTGGTCGAACGTGCGGTTTGTGCTCCTCCGCGTGGTGCAGGAGGTCGCCAGCAGCAGCGCCCGCAACAGCGCCAAGGGCGGCCAGCCAGGCTCGCCCTTCGCCGACGCCGAGATGCCGACCAGATGCCGGTCGATCACCGCCCGGTCGATCAGCCCGGCAAGCTGCGAAAGCAACGTCGCCGCCCGCGGCTCCGACCGCGCGATGAGATCCTCCTGGCCGATCCGACGCCGCGCCATCCCCACGGCCACAACCAGATCACGGCATCGAATCAAACCGCACCGCGCCGACGCAGGCACCCGCGCGCACAGGTCTCATGAAGTGGTGGGCACGGCAGGCACACAAACAGCCCCTGGCTCAGGATTGCCTCTTGTCCACTTGCCCTGGAGCCGTCCTTGGCGGGGTGTGACCAAACGGGTAGCGGCGCATGAGAGCAAAGGCTGCGCCGGGCTCCGGTTCGACGTACAGCGCGATCGAGTCGATCGTCAGCTCACCGTCCACGGCGGGGGCGAAGCGCTCTGCCAGATGGGCGAGCAGGGCGCCGGCTTGGCTCGCGTCGAGCCGAGCGCTGAGCGTCAGGTGGAAGCGGAACTCGCCCAGCACGTAGGGGTAGCCCCAGCGGTCGAGGTTGCCGGCCTGCGCCGACGTCAACCCGGCGCGGCGGCGGCGTTCGACCTCCTCAGGTTCAGGTGGTGCACGGAACGGATCGAGCGTCGTCACGCAGGCCGCGGCCAGGGCATCCAGCGCGGCGGACCGATCGGTCGGTACTACGGCAAGAAACCCCGACAGCGGCCGCACGGCGAACAGGGGCGCGATGAATGGCGATCGACTGGCGGCGAAGGCGTGGAGCGCTGCATCGAGCCCGACCTCGCTCCTGCCCCGCGCCAGCCGGAACGGCGGCTTCAGCGTGCCATGCCAGCCGTAGCGCGCCGGATCGCGCGTGATCTCGGCGTGGTGCTCGCGTGTCATGCCGTCGGGCAGCGGCGGCGCGATCTGCTCGCCCGTCTCGGGATCCCGCCCTAGCCACTCGCATCCGGCGCGCCACAGCGGATGATCGCGCGGCGGCGCCCAGTAGATCGCGTAGCGATGCGCCATCAGGCGATGCGGCGGCCTTCGCGCCAGACCTGGCGCACCAGCGGATGACCGTCAGCCAGATGCACCTGCACGAGGTCGGCGCGCAGCCCGGGCGCAACCCGGCCGCGATCCGAAAGTCCGACCATCCGCGCCGGTTCAGCCGAGATCGTCGCGATCGCGCGCGGCAGCGCGATGCTGTAGCGGTCGTGGAGCAGCATCGCGCTCGCGAGCATCGAGGAGGGGATGTAGTCGGAGGCGAACACGTCCACGAGGCCACGCGCGACCAGGTCGGATGCGGCGACATTGCCGCTGTGGCTGCCGCCACGGACGATGTTCGGCCCGCCGGCCACCACCGCCATGCCGTGCCGCTTCGCCGCCTCGGCCGCCACCAGACTGACCGGGAACTCGCTGATCCGCACACCCGCCGCGTGCCAGGACCCGACCTCGTCCGCGGTCCGATCGTCATGGCTCGCGACCGCCACCGGGCGGCCGGCAAGGTGGGCCAGGATCGCGTCGCGATTCGCGTCGCGCACACGGTCGCGCGTCTCGCGCCGGCGTGCGACATAGGCGCGTGCCTCGGCCTCGCTCATGCCGAGGGTGCGCGCATTCCTCTTCACGTAGCGCTCGACATCGGCGAACTGGCCGACGCCGGGCGTGTGGTCCATCAGGCTGACCATGCGCACCAGCGGATCATCGGCGACGGTCTCGAAGCTCGCCTGCATGGTTGCGACGCTGAGCTCGCAGCGCAGGTGGAGCAGATGTTCGGCACGGAGCAGCCCGCGCGGGGCGAGCGCACGAAGCTCGGCGACACCGTCGCGGAACATCTGGTCGCGCTGGTCCGCGTGCTCCACCTCGCCGACGCAGAGCGCGTCTAGCACCGTCGTCACGCCGGCCGAAGCGACCTGGGCGTCGTGTGCGAGCAGGGCGGCGCGCGCCGACCAGCGCACGCCGGGCCGCGGCATCATGTGCTTCTCGAGATTGTCGGTGTGCACGTCGACCAGGCCGGGAATCAGCAGGTCGCCGTCGAGATCCTGGGCAGCGGCCAGACCACTCCTGCCCCGCTCGACGGTGCGGATGCGCACGCCCCGCATCACGACCGTTCCGTCGAACACCTCCGTGTCGGTCACGACCCGGGCATTGGTCAGGACAGTCTCGCCGCTCATGCTGCCGCCGCCAGAGGAGCCACCGGATGCTCGCGCGTCGCCACCGCACGGCGCACATCGGCATCGTGGAAGATCCCCACGATCGCCGCGCCGCGCGATCTCGCCTCCTGGATCAGCGCGACCGCGACCTCGGCGTTCGCCGGATCGAGGCTCGCGGTCGGCTCGTCCACGAGCATCACAGGATACGGGAAGGCGAAGCCGCGCGCGAGATTGACGCGCTGCTGCTCGCCGCCCGAGAAGGTCGCGGGTGGCAGCGACCAGAGCCGCTCGGGCAGGTTGAGCCGCGCGAGCAGCCGCTCAGCCTCACGCTCGGCCGCGGCGGCACCCACCCCGGCCGCCCGCAGGGGCTCGGCGACGATGCTGCGCGCCGGCACGCGCGGGATCACGCGCAGGAACTGTGACACGTAGCCGACCGTCTCGCGCCGGATCGCGACGATCTCGCGAGGGCCGGCGGCAGCGAGATCGACCATGCGATCGCGGTGGCGCACCAGGATGCGCCCGCCGCCGGGCAGGTAGTTGCCGTAGAGGGCGCGCATCAGCGTGCTCTTCCCGGCACCCGACGGCCCGGTGAGCGCGACGCATTCGCCCGGGCACACGCTCAGCGACACGCCGCGCAGCACCGGTAGCCGCACGCCGCCCTGGAGGTGCAGGGTGAAGTCCTTCGACAGACCCTCGACGACGAGCAACGGGTCATCGCTCATGCCTGCAACACCGAGGACACGAGCAGCTGGCTGTAGGGGTGCTGCGGATCGTCCAGCACCTGGTCGGTGAGCCCCGCCTCGACGATGCGCCCGCCCTGCATCACCAGCATCCGGTCCGCGAGCAGCCGCGCGACCGCGAGATCATGCGTGACGATCACCGCCGACAGTCCGAGATCGGCGACGAGCCGGCGGATCAGGTCGAGCAGCCGCGCCTGTACGGAGACGTCGAGCCCGCCCGTGGGTTCATCCATCAGCACGAGCCGCGGGCGTGTGACCAGCACGCGCGCGATCTGCAAGCGCTGCTGCATCCCACCCGAGTAGGTGCGTGGCGGATCGTCGATCCGGTCCGGGTCGATCTCCACGCGCCGCAGCCACTCGGTTGCCTCCGCGCGGATGCGGCCCCAGTGGCGCGCACCGGCGGCCATCAGCCGCTCGCCGACATTGCCGCCGGCGGAGACCGCCATGCGCAGCCCGTCGCGCGGGTTCTGGTGCACGAAGCCCCAGTGCGTGCGCGCGAGCTGCCGCCGCACCGGCTCGGGCAGCTCGTCCAGCGCGACGAGCGCGCCGTCGTCGAGCCGATAGTGCACGCGGCCGCCATCGGCGGGCAGGTCGCCATGGACCGCGCGCAGCAGCGTGGTCTTGCCGCTGCCGGACTCGCCGACGATCGCCAGCACCTCGCCCGGCCAGAGCTCGAACGAGGCGTGATCCACCGCCAGCGTGCGGCCGAACCGCACAGTGAGTGCGCGCACGGAAAGCAGCGGGGCGTCGCTCATGCGCCAGCTCCCGCGAGCGCGTGGCCGGCCGCGCTGCCGCGATGGCCCAGGGCGCGCCGCGCGGTGCAGTGATCGGTGTCACTGCACACGAACAGCCGCCCGCCGCGATCATCCACCACCACCTCGTCGAGATAGGAGTCGGTCGCGCCGCACAGTCCGCAGGAGGCCTCGGCCTTCCACGGGTGGAACGGATGGTCCTCGAAGGCGAGGCTCTCGACGGTCGTGTAGGGCGGCACGGCGTAGATGCGTTTCTCGCGCCCGGCGCCGAAGAGCTGCAAGGCGGGTGACCGGTGCATCTTGGGATTGTCGAAGGACGGGATCGGTGAGGGCGCCATCACGTGCCTGCCGTTCACCAGCACCGGATAGTCGTAGGAGAGCGTGATGCGTCCGTGCCGGGCGATGTCCTCATACAGCTTCACGTGCATCAGCCCGTAATCGGCGAGCGCGTGCATCCGGCGCGTCTCGGTCTCGCGCGGCTCGAGCTTGCGCAGCGGCTCCGGCTGCGGCACCTGGTAGACGAGGATCTGCCCAGCGGTGAGCGGCGTCTCCGGGATGCGGTGGCGCGTCTGGATGATGGTCGCCTCGGCCGTGCGATCGGTCGTGCGCACCTTGGCGGTGAGGGCGAAGAAGCGGCGGATGGATACCGCGTTCGTGGTGTCGTCCGCGCCCTGGTCGATCACCTTCAGCACATCCTCGGGGCCGATCACCGCGGCGGTCACCTGCATCCCGCCGGTGCCCCAGCCATAGGCGAGCGGCATCTCGCGGCTCGCGAACGGCACCTGGTAGCCGGGAATCGCCACCGCCTTGAGCAGGGCACGGCGGATCATCCGCTTGGTCTGCTCGTCGAGATAGGCGAAGGTGTAGCCCGCCAGGGTGGTCATTCCGCGGCCTCGCGGTTCGGCTCGGTGATGCGCGCCTCGGCCTCGGCGCGCAAAGCGCGGATCAGTTCGAGCTCGGACTGGAAATCGACATAGTGCGGCAGCTTCAGGTGCTGTACGAAGCCCGAGGCCTCGACATTGTCGCTGTGGCTCAGCACGAACTCCTCGTCCTGCGCCGGGGCGGTGACGTCCTGGCCGAGCTCGCGGCTCATCAGCGCGCGGTCGACCAGCGCCATGCCCATGGCCTTGCGCTCGTTGTGGCCGAAGGCAAGGCCGTAGCCGCGCGTGAACTGCGGCCTCTCGATGCGCGAGCCCGCGAACTGGTTCACCATCTGGCATTCGGTGACGGCGATGTCGCCGATTTCGATCGCGAAGCCGAGCTCCTCCGGCGCGATCTCCACCACGACCGTGCCGTAGCGCAGCTCGCCGGCGAAGGGATGCGCGCCGCCGTAGCCGCGTTGGGTGGAGTAGCCCATCGCGAGCACGAACCCCTCGTCGCCGCGCGCGAGGTTCTGCAACCGCAACGCACGCGCGGCTGGGAAGGTCAGCGGATCGCGTGTCAGATCGGGCGGCTCGGCGTCGCGATCGCCGCTCTCGGGCCGGATCAACCCCTCCTGGTCGAGCAGCGCAGCGACGCGCGGCATCGCGGGATCGGCGGGCTCCTCCGCGCGCGGCGCCGGCGGCACGGGCGCGTCCTCGAGCAGGGCGGCGTCGAGCAGGCGATGCGTGTAGTCGTAGGTGGGGCCGAGGATCTGTCCGCCCGGCAGGTCCTTGTAGGTCGCGCTGATGCGGCGCGCGATCGTCATGCGCGCGGTGTCGATCGGCAGGCTGCGCAGAAGCGCGACAGGGTGGTGCGGTAGGCGCGCAGCAGGAAGGCGGCCTCCTGGAGGTCGCCCTGCGCCTGCTTGATCGCGAGGGCCGCGAGCGTGCGGTCATGGAGCGCGCCCTCCGCCATCACGCGATCGACCGCATGGCCGAGCTGCTGCTCGATCTGATCCACGCTCAGCACAGGCACCGACGGGTCGCCGCGGCGCGCCTCGGCAAGGACCGCATGGCTCGCCGCGATGGCACGCTCGCCGCCCTTGACCGCGACATACATCGCTCAGCCCTCCGTCACGGTGGTGCTGCGCGGCAGGGCGGCGATCTCCGCTCCGGCCACCAGGACGACATCGACGCCGCGGGGATAGGCGACGTGGTTGCGTCCCCGCCACGCGATGAAGCCCGCTGGCAGCCCTTCGACGCGCAACGTCGTGGTCGTCTCGATACCCGGTCCGGTGAGGTGCAGCGGATCGCCGGCGCCGAGTTGTGCGACCTGAAGCACGGCCGTGGCGGAGCGGTCGGGGAACTCGTCCGAACCGATCGAGAGACGATCGGGTGGCAGCGCGGAAGGGTCGGCCGCGAAGGCGAAGGCGGCCTCCTCCGGCACCTCGACGATGCGGCAGCCGGTGTGGAAGCGGAGCCAGCCGACCACCGCCGGCTCGCGCAGCGCCGGACAGAGCCAGAGCTGCGTGTCGGCGTCGCACAGCGTCAGCGCGATCGCCCCTGCGGCGGGCGCGAGCGGCGAAGGCGCGGGCGGCGCCTCCAGCGGCGCCACGGTGCCCGGGCGGGCCATGGCGTCGAGCAGGCGGCGGAACACCGCCTGGGCGGCAAGCGGCGGGTCGGCGAAGCCGGGTGCGACCGTCATCATCCCATGCGCACCATCGAGAAGAAATCGACCCTGGTCGCGGCGGCGCGGCGCAGCGCATCCTCGCGCCTCGCCTGCTGGCGGGTGGTCTCCTCGGCCATGAGGCCGACGCGAAGCACGGCGCCGTGCGCCTCCGTCTGAAACAGCGCGTCGAGCACGGCGGCGAGCTCGGCCTTGCGCTGATCGCAGCCAGCGACATAGGCGTGGCCGACCGTGCCACAGGTGAGACGGACCGCGCAGCGCGTCACCGTCATCTCGCCGAGATTGAACTGCGCGCCGTCGCCGCCGGCGCGGCCACGCACCATCACCATCCCGGTCTCGGGCGCGCGCAGCCGCGTCCACGACGGTGCCGGGTCGAGCGCATCGACCGCGCGTTCCAGCACCGCACGGTCGGCGCGCGCGAGCATGCCCATCCAGACCTGGCGCTCTCGGATTTCGGATGCAGCGGGCATGGCGTGGTCGCGTCGGGGTGATTGCGGATGTCTCATGACATCTAGACATCCGAACATACCTACAACTACACTGCTCTACAATACTCGGATGGCAGGGCGCACGGCGTGACGTTCCGATGACGCGCGCCGCCGCGGAGACGACGCGATGGACCTTCACCGCCCTGAGCCCGCCCAAGCGCCGGTTCCGTTGGTCGAGCGCGGCGCCGGCGTGACGCTCTGGCGCCAGATCGCACAGGCGCTCGAGGCGGAGATCGCCGCCGGACGCATCCCGCCGGGCGGACGGCTGCCGACCGAGCAGCAGCTCTCGGCACGGTTCCGGGTCAACCGCCATACGGTGCGCCGCGCCATGGAGGAGCTCGAACGGCGCGGCCTGGTGCGGATCGAGCAGGGTCGCGGCAGCTTCGCCGCCGAGGACGTGATCGACTACCAGGTCGGTCCGCGCACGCGCGGGTCGGGGGGGTTCGCACGCCAGAACCGCGAGCCCTCCGGGCGGATCCTGCGCGTCGCCGAGGTGGCGGCGGATGACGCCGCAGCGGCCGCGCTCCGGCTGCGGCGCGGGCGGATGCTCTGGCTGGTCGAACGGCTGGGGCTCGCCGACGGGCGGCCGGTCAGCCTCGGCCGGCACCATTTCCCGCAGACGCGGCTGCCCGGCCTGCCGGATGCGCTGGCCGACGGCAGGGGCTCGATCACGCGCGCGCTCGCGGCCTGCGGGGTGGCCGAGTATGCACGCCGCTCCACACGCGTCACCGCACGCCTGCCCAGCCTCGAGGAGGCCGAGGCGCTCGGGCACCCGCGCAACCGGCCCGTGCTCGTGACGGAAGCGGTGAATGTCGACGCACACGGCATCCCTGTGGAGTACGGTGTCGCGACCTATCCCGCAGGTCGGGTGCAACTCCATTTCGAATTCTGAGGCATGACCGGAACGCTCGTGATCGCCGGCGCGCGGCTGCTGCTCGCCGATGCCGTCTCCCTGCCCGCCACGCTGACGATCCGCGACGGCAGGATCGTGGCGATCGGCGCGGACGTGCCGAAGGGCGCGCGCGAGTTGCGCGCGAACGGCCTGCTGCTCGCCCCCGGCCTGGTGGACATCCATGGCGATGCGTTCGAACGCCAAGTTCAGCCGCGGCCCGGCGTCGATTTCCGCCACGATCTCGCGCTGATCGACACGGATGCGCAGCTGCTCGCCAATGGCATCACCACGGCGTTCCATGGCGTGACGCTGTCGTGGGAGCCGGGGCTGCGCAGCGAGCCTGCGTTCCGGTCGCTGGTCGCGGCCTGGGCTGGTCTCACTGGCCGCCTCGGCGCCGATCACCGCATCCATCTGCGGCTCGAGACCTATGCGATGGACCAGTGGCCGGCAGCCGAGGCGGCGATCGCCGCGGGTGCCGTGCATCTGCTCGCGTTCAACGACCATACGGCGGAGATCGCCAGGCGGACAGCGGATCCGGCGCGCGCGTCGCGCTACGCCGACCGCGCCAAGGTGACGGGGCCGGAGGTCTTGGCGCTCGCGCAGGCGATGCTCGCGCGCGGCGACGAGGTCGAGCCGTTCGTGCATCACGCCGCGCGCGTAGCGCGCGACGCGGGACTTGCGATGGCAAGCCACGACGACGCCTCGCCGGAGTCGCGCGCGCGCTGGCGCGCGCTCGGCTGCGCGATCTGCGAGTTCCCCATGAACGAGGCGACGGGGCTGGCCGCGCGCGCGGCGGGCGAGCACGTGGTGATGGGCTGCCCGAACGTCGTGCGCGGCGGCAGCCATCTCGGCTGGCACTCGGCCGAGGCGATGGTGCGCGCCGGCGCGGCGGACGTTCTTGCCTCCGACTATTTCTATCCCGCGATGCGCCACGCGGCGTTCGCGCTCGCCGCGCGCGGCGCCTGCACGCTGCCGGAGGCGTGGGCGCTGGTTTCGGCCCATGCGGCGGAAGCGGCCAGACTCCCGGATCGCGGCCGGATCGCGGCGGGGCTGCGCGCCGATCTGGTGCTGCTCGACGACACCGCTCCCGCCGGGCCGGAGGTGGTCTGCACGCTGGTGGACGGGCGGCTTGCCTGGCTCTCGGCCACCGGGGCCGCGCGACTTGCCTGACCCTCTTGCCCGGGGGCAGGGGCGCGGCAAGGATGCGCGCCGCAGTTCAGGGGAGGTGGCGGATGGCCGGACGGCTTGAGGGCAAGCGCGCATTCGTGACGGCGGCGGCACAGGGCATCGGACGCGCGACCGCGCTCGCCTTCGCGGCCGAGGGCGCCGAGGTGATCGCGACCGACCTCAACGAGGCCGGGCTTGCGTCGCTCGCCGGCGAGCGCATCCGGACGCGCGGGCTCGACGTGCTCGACCCGGCGGCGATTGCGGCGGCCGCGAACGACGCAGGTCCGGTGGACGTGCTGTTCAACTGCGCGGGCTTCGTGCACCAGAACACGATCGAGACCTGCACCGAGGACGAGTGGGCCTTCGCATTCGAGCTGAACGTGCGCAGCGCCTTCCGTGTCACCAAGGCGGTCCTGCCGGCGATGCTGGCGAGGGGCGGCGGCAGCATCATCGTGATGTCCTCGGCGGCCTCGTCGATCAAGGGCGCGCCGAACCGGTTCGTCTATGGCGTGACCAAGGCGGCGCTGATCGGCTTCGTCAAGAGCGTGGCCGCCGACTACGTGAAGCGCGGCGTGCGCGCGAACGCGATCTGCCCCGGCACGGTGGAGACGCCATCGTTGCAGGACCGGATCGCGGCGAACGCGGGCGAGGCCGGCAGTGTGGATGCGGCGCGCGCGGCGTTCATCGCGCGCCAGGCGATGGGCCGCCTCGGCACGCCCGAGGAGATCGCCGCGCTCGCCGTCTATCTCGCCAGCGACGAGAGCGCCTTCGTCACCGGCCAGTCGATCGTGATCGACGGCGGCTGGACCCTCTAGCAACCGGGAAAGGAACGGATCGGATGAAGCTGTTGCGCTGGGGGCCGCGCGGTCTCGAGAAGCCGGGGATCCTGGACGCGGAGGGAACGCTGCGCGACCTCTCGGGCATCGTCGAGGAGATCGGTCCGGAGGAGCTGTCGCCGGCGGGGCTCGCCCGGCTCGCGGCGGTGAACGTGGCCGCGCTGCCGAAGGTGGAGGGCGGCCCCCGGCTTGGCGTGCCGTTCACGGGCATGCGCAACTTCATCTGCATCGGGCTGAACTACGCGGACCATGCCGCGGAGACAGGCGCGCCGATCCCGAAGGAGCCGATCATCTTCATCAAGGCCCTGACGGCGCTGAACGGTCCGAACGACGACGTGGAGATCCCGCGCGGGTCGGTGAAGACCGACTGGGAGGTGGAGCTCGGCGTGGTGATCGGCTCGCGCACCAAGTATGTCGACGAGGCGTCGGCGCTCGATCATGTCGCCGGGTACTGCGTCGTGAACGACGTGAGCGAGCGCGAGTTCCAGATCGAGCGCGGCGGCACCTGGGACAAGGGCAAAGGTCATGAGACCTTCGGCCCGGTGGGTCCGTGGCTGGTGACGAAGGACGAGGTGCCTGATCCGCAGGCGCTGGAGATGGGCCTGGACGTTGACGGGCAGGGGATGCAGCACGGCAGCACGAAGACGATGATCTTCGGCGTGCGGCACCTGGTCAGCTACGTGTCGCGCTTCATGACGCTCATGCCAGGCGATCTGATCACGACGGGCACCCCGCCGGGTGTGGGCATGGGCAAGAAGCCGGAGCCTGTGTACCTGCGCCCCGGCCAGCAGATGCGCGTCTGGATCGCGGGACTGGGCGAGCAGCGTCAGCGCACGGTGGCCGCCTGAGGGCCCGACCCTCGCCGTTGTCGCGCGTGGCGCAGTCTTGCTCCGTTCCCTTCCGGCGCCACCCGCCGGCCGGGGAGGAGAGGGCACATGGCCGACGACGCTCCGCCGCATCACGCCGGCACAGGTCGCGCGGCCGACACCTGGCGCTGCATGATCGCCGACGATCTCGCTGCCGTCGCGGCGATCGAGCGGGACAGCCACGACCCGCTGCCGCCGGAGGGCGAAGCTGTGTTCGCCGACCGGCTCGCTGCCTTTCCGGACGGCTGTTTCGTGGTCGGTCCCGGCCGCGCCGTCGAAGGCTACGCCATCGCCCACCCGTGGCGGCTCGGCACCGTGCCGGCGCTCGGCCTCGACCGCCTCATCCTGCCGACCGGGCCCGACTGCCTCTGGCTGCATGATGTCGCGCTGCGCCGGTCATTCCGTGGCCGTGGCCTGGTCACCGCGCTGATCGCCATGCTCGATGGGCGCGCCCGCGCCCGCGCGCTTGCGGCGCTCGCACTGACCGCCGTGCACGGCACCCAGACGCTGTGGACGCGTCACGGCTTCGTCGTCGTGCCCGGGAACGAGGCTGCCCTCGCCGCCTACGGTGAGACCGCGCTCGTCATGACGCGGCGGTTGCGCTGAGCGGCCCCAGCACCGGCAACAGGTCGTTCATCGCCGCAAGATCGCGCCCCCACGCCGCCGAGGCGAGCCGCACTGCGCCTTCGGTGACGGGCATCGCCACGCGCGCCTCACGAGCGAGCGCCAGGTAGAACACCAGCCCGAACGGCACGTCCTCGAGCACGTAGCGCGTCTCCAGCGTGGTCGGCCCGGCCGGACCGCCAGGCCGCGCATGCAGCTCGACCATCATTCCCGCGAGATCGGGTGCGTTCAGCCCGTAGGACCGGCGGAAGAACGCCTCCGCCGTCGGGATGCGCACCCCCACGGCCGCCGCCAGTGCCTGGCGCTCCGCGTCCATTGCCAGGATCAGTCGTGCCACCGCAGGCGTGGTGCAGTGGTACTGCGGCCAGACCTCCCGGTGCTCGATCCGGCTGAGATTGCAGAGCGCCATCGCGGTGTGCGCGATCGGGTTGATGTTCGCCAGCGCGGCCGCGAGGACGCTCTCCGCCGGCACGAACCGCTCCCCCCACAGCGCCGAGGCGGTCGCGATCGCCTCTGGCGTCTCCGCCGCGCGCACCGCCGCCACGTCGCACACCCCGCGCAGCGTGGCCACCTGCACCGAGACCCCGTCCGCCCCGCGCCGGGCCGTCAGTGCCGTGGTGCCGAACCCGGCGACGAGAGCGCCGCGCGCGCCGATCAGGCGATCGAGGTAGAGCGGCGACAGGCTTGCTGCCGCGCTCACCAGCACGGTCTGCCCGGACGCCAGGTGCGGCGCAGCGGCCTCCATCACGGCGCGATGCCCATTCGCCGGCACGGCGACCAGCACGCACGCGGTGCCGGCAAGCGCCTCCGCCGGTGTTTCCGCCGCGACGACGTCGACCCCGCCCGCGACCCCGCCCGTTGCCGCGAGCCGTCCCCCGTTCGCGCGCAGACCCGCGGTGCCGCGACCTGACGGCGACCAGACGCGCACCGTGTGACCGCGCGAGGCCGCGAGGGCGGCGGAGGCGAGGGCGATGGCGCCCGCACCGAGCACGGCGAGCTGCATCGCGCGTCAGTCCACCGGTCCAGGGCGGCGTGGAGAGACCCGTCGCCAGTTCGGGCGGCTGGCGGCGAAGGTGGAGCGATGGAGCATCTCGGCGGGGTCATCCTTGCGCTGCGCCGGCCACTCTAGGCGGCCAGCAGGGCCGCGGGCGAGAGGGGCAACGACGAAACGGAGATGACCATGCCGGGGGAGGGTCCAGCGAGGGGGAGCATCGGGAAGGGCCCTGCGGCCCTGCGCCGCGAACAGGCGGGCGACGAGCGTGTGGAGTCCCCGCCGATCGGCGCGGGCCTCGGACAGCCCGAGCGGAGGGCACTCCGAGCATCGCTCATGGACCTTGAGCAGGAGCATGACGAGCACCGCCGTGCGGCCTTGCAGCGTCCCCGCTTCGTCGACCCGGGTGGACCGCAAGCCTGCAAGCGCCGCCCGGGTCGATGAACGCGACCGCGGAGCGGCCGCGCCGCCAGACGGTCCTAGTCCAACCCGCGCGCGGCCCGTAACGCGGCCTCGGTACGGTTGCTCACGCCGAGGCGCTTCAGCACGGCTGCGACATGCAGCTTCACCGTTCCTTCGGTGGTGCCAAGTCGGGCGGCGATCTGGCGGTTGGTGAGCCCCGCACCAAGCAGCGCCAGCACGGTCTGCTGCCGCGGCGTCAGACGGGGTGCGGCGCCTGGCGCGCGTGCGTCGGCGGCACCCACACGCTGCGCCATCAGGCGCGCGAGCGATTCGCGGACGGAGGCACACTGGTCCGTCCGGGCAAGCTCTGCCGGCAGGATGGCGAGCAGTTGCCCGACGGCATCGTTGAGCTCGAGCAGACTGGCGAGCGGCATCGCCCCGGCGCCGCGCTCCGCCTCCCAACGGGCCGCCTCGGCCGCGCGCGCGAGCACGACCGCGCGCTCCAGCGCCTCGGCGGCGGCGCGCCGCTCGGTGACGTCGAGCGCGATCCCGTCCCACACGACCGTTCCGTCGGCGAGACGGCGTGGCGTGCCGATGCTGCGCACCCATTTGTGGCCGCCGTCCGGGCCGACCACGCGGACCTCCTCGTCGAGCGTCTCGAGATGGTCGGCGGAACGGTGCAGCGCGGTGACGAAACGGCCACGGTCCTCGGGATGCACCCAGCTGTGGTCGGCCTCGCGCTGCGAGAGGACCAGTTCGGGATCGATCCCGAAGGTCTCGCGCATGCCGGGGCTCGCGTAGGTGTAGCGGAACCGCCCGTCCGGCGTGCGGATGCGCTGCATGGTGTGGCCGGGGAACCGGGCCGCGACCTGATCGAACAAGGTGCGCAGGGGCGCCGGCGGGAGCGGTCTCTGGGCCATTCGGCATTATATACCATAAGATATATGAAGACACCAGAAACGTGACACTGGCCCTCGTGCGACGCGACCTTGACCTGAGACCTGTCGCTGAGCGAAGCTTGATCAACAAAGCAAGGCGTATGCCTAAAAGGATATATAGGGTGGACAAGCTGATCATCGAGGCGCGGATCAACGAGTACGCGCTCCGCGAGGGAAACGCCTTCATCCCCTACACGGCCGAGGAGATCGGCACGGATGCCGCCGAGTGCCGCGCGGCCGGCGCCGCGGTCGTCCACTACCACGCGCGCCAGCCCGACGGCGCACCCGCGCACGACTTCGAGACCTACGCCGCTGCCTGCGCGGCGATCCGCGAACGCTGCGATGCGCTGATCCATCCCACACTGGGCTACGCCACCCTGGCCGCCCCGGCGGAGACGCGCCTCCAGCACATCCTGCGCATGGCGGCGGACCCCGCGACCCGCCCGGATTTCGCGCCGATGGACACCGGCAGCGCCAATGTCGACCGGTTCGATCCGCGCACCGGCCGGTTCGTCACCCGCGATCTCGTCTATCGCAACGACACCGGGACGCTCGAGTACTTCGCCGAGCAGATCCGCGCCGCCGGGCTGAAGCCCTACCTCGTTGCCTGGACCATCGGCTTCACCCGCACCGCCGAGGCGTTCCTGCGTGCGGGCCAGGTGGACCAGCCGGCCTATCTCTGCCTCTGCCTCACCGACGGCACGATCCTCGCCGGCCATCCGGGCACGCTGAAGGGGCTGCAGGCGCATCTCGACCACATCCCGGCCGACCTGCGCATCGCCTGGACGGTGTGCAACTTCGGCGGAAACCTGCTGGCTCTCGCCGCCCCCGTCATCGCGCTCGGCGGGCATGTCTCGATCGGGCTCGGCGACTACCCGTACACGGAGCTCGGCCGGCCGACCAACGCCGAACTGGTCGCGCGCGTCGCCGACATCGCCCGTTCGCTCGGCCGCGAGATCGCCACGCCTGCGGAGGCGAAGGCGATCCTCGGCATGTCCTGAACAACCGGAACCAGGGAGACCACGTCCATGATCCGTCGCCGCACGCTCCTTCGGGCAGCCCCTGCCGCGCTCGCCCTGCCCTATGTCGCGCCGCCCGCGCTCGCACAGGGCATGAACCTGCGGATGCAGCACTTCCTCGGCACCAACAGCGCGCTGCATCGCGTCACCACGCAGATGGCCGAGGACGTCAAGCAGGCGACCGGCGGGCGCGTGCAGCTCCAGGTCCTGCCCGGCGGCGCGGTGGTGGCGCCGACCGAGCTGCTCGACACCGTGCGCGGCGGCGTGCTCGACGGGCAGTTCGCCGCGCCGTCGTGGTTCGCCGCCAAGGACCCCGCCTTCGTGATCCTCGGCGATACGGGCGCGATGTTCCGCTCGGTTGATCTGCGCGACCGCTGGTTCGCCGAGAGCGAGGGCGTGTCGTTCGGCCGCGCGCTCTACGATCGGTTTGGCCTGCACTACGTCGACCAGTTCTACTGGCCGGGCGAGCATATCCCCTCGCGCCGCCCGCTCAACGGGGTCGAGGACCTGCGCGGCCTGAAGATCCGCTGCCCGCCCGGCATGATCGCCGAGGTGTTCGGCCGCGCCGGCGCGAGCGTCGTCAATCTGCCGCTGCCCGAACTGTTCAACGCACTCCAGTCGGGCGTGGTGGATGCCGCCGACCAGGCAAATCCGGGGCTGAACTACGCGGTCGGGCTGTACCGCCATGCGCGCTACAGCATCGATGCGCGCCACTCGATGCCGACCTGCGAGGTCTCGTTCTCCAAGCGGCGCTGGGACGGTCTGCCGGCGGAGGCGAAGGAGGCGATCGCGGCGGCGGTGAAGCGCATGTCGGCGGCGCACAAGGCCGCGATCGAGGCCGAGGACAAGGAGGCGCTCGAGAAGATGCGCGCCGAGGGCATCACCATCATCGCATGGCCCGATTCGGAGGTGGACAAACTCGCCCGCCTCACCGCCGAGGTGCAGGACACCTATGGCGCGCGTGGGCCGCAGGCCAAGGCGATCCTCGACAGCCTGCGCGCCTTCCAGGCCCGCGTGGGCTGAGCGATGCAGCGGCTCGCCCTCGCGCTCGGGCGGGCCGCCGCGTGGCTGTTCGTCGCCGCCGCCGCGGTCACGGTCTGGGAGGTCGGCTCGCGCTATCTGTTCGGCGCGCCGACCACCTGGGCGCATGCCACCACCGCCGCGCTCTGCGCCGTCGGCTTCGCGCTCGGCGGCGCCTACGCGTTTGCGCGCAACGAGCACATCCGCATCACGGTGCTGATCGATCGCGTGCCGCCGGGGCTGCGCACGGCGCTCGAGGTGCTGGCGCTCGGCCTGGGCGCGGTCTACCTCGCCGGGCTCGGCTACGCGGCCTGGAACCAGGCCGAGGAGGCGCTCTGGCGGTTCCAGAACGGCGCCTGGACCCCGGAGCTGACGCCGGGACCGCCGAACTGGCCGCTGCCGGCGATCGTGCGCGCCGGGCTCGCCGCCGGCACGCTGCTGTTCCTCGTGCTCGTCGTGCTGCGTCTTGCCTCGCTCGCGCGCCGGCGCTGATGCTGCCGATCGAGCTCGTCACCCTGCTGATCGCTGCGGGGATCCTCGTCACGCTGGTGCTCGGCGTGCCGCTCGCGTTCTCCTCCGGCGCGATCGCGGTGGCGCTGACCCTTGTCTCGTTCGGGCCGGATGCCCTGCTGCTGATCTCCTCGCGCAGCTACTCGTTCCTGGACAGCTACGTGCTGGTGAGCGTGCCGCTGTTCATCCTGATGGCCTCGATCCTGGAACGATCTGGGCTGGCGCGCGATCTCTACACCGCGCTCTCGGTCTGGTCCGGCAAGGTCCCCGGCGGCGTCGGCGCGATCACGGTGCTGGTCGGGGTGGTGCTCGCCGCGACCGTCGGGGTGATCGGCGGCGAGATCGTCGTGCTGGGGCTCGTCGCGCTGCCGCAGCTTCTGCGCCTCGGCTACGACCGCCGGCTCGCGATCGGCACGATCTGCGCGGCGGGCTCGCTCGGCACCATGATCCCGCCCTCGGTGATCCTGGTGTTCTACGGGCTGACCGCGAATGTCGGGATCGGCGACCTGTTCCTCGCCACGCTGCTGCCCGGCCTCATGCTCGCGGCGCTCTATCTCGGCTATGTGCTGATCCGCTGCCGCCTCGATCCCACGCTCGGCCCGCCCCCGCCGCCCGAGCAGCAGGCGCTGCCGTTCGCCGAGCGGCTGGCGATGCTGAAAGACGTCGCACTGCCGGTCGCAGTCGCGGCCTCGGTGCTCGGCTCGATCTATCTCGGCATCGCCTCGGTCACCGAGAGCGCCGGCATGGGCGTGGCCGGCACCGTGCTCGCCTGCGCGCTGCGCGGCGAGCTCCGCTTCGGCCTGATCCGCGCGGCCGCGTTGCAGACCATGTCCACCTGCGGCGTCGTGCTCTGGCTGGTGCTCGGCACCAATGCGCTGATCGGCGTCTACAACCTGATGGGCGGCATCGCCTACGCGCAGTCGCTGTTCCGCGACCTGCCGCTGCCGCCGCTCGGCATCGTGCTGACGATGCTCGTCGTCTGGGTCGTGATGGGCATGTTCATCGACTGGATCGGCATCATGCTGCTGACCATGCCGATCTTCGTGCCGACCATCACCGCACTCGGCTACGACCCGCTCTGGTTCGGCATCCTGTTCAACATCGCGATGCAGATCGCCTATCTGACGCCGCCCTTCGCGCCGGCCGCGTTCTACCTCAAGGGCGTGGCGCCGCCCGACATGCGGCTCGAGGAGATCCTGGGCGCGATGTGGCCGTTCGTCGCACTTCAGGTGATCGCGCTCGCCGTGGTGATCGCCTTCCCCCAGATCGCGCTCTGGCTGCCGCGAGGAGGCTGACATGCCGCACCGACGCCTGATCGTGCCGCCCGGCATGGAGACGCTGCTGGAACGCTTCCGCTACGCGCCCGGCGTGCTGGTGGACGACACGCTCCACATCGCCGGCATGGTGGGCCGCCGGCCGGATCTCTCGGTGGTCGAGGACACCGAGGCGCAGTTCATGCAGGCGTTCGAGAACGTGGGGGCGGTGCTGCGCGCGGCCGGCGGGAGCTTCGCCGACGTGATCGAACTCGAGACCTGGTTCCTGCGGTTTCCCGCCGACCTGCCGCTCTTCATGCAGGTGAAGGACCGCTTTCTCACCGGCCCCGCCTATCCGACCTGGACGGGCTTCGGCGTCGCCTCGTTCTCGACGCCCGGCATCGTCTGCGAGATCAAGTGCATCGCCGTGCTGAACCTGACCGATGCCTGACGCATTGCCGCCCGCCGGGGCCGACCTGCTCGCGCTGCATCGGATGATGCTGCGCATCCGCCGGTTCGACGAGCGCGTGATCGAGCTGTTCCGCGCGGGCGAGATCAAGGGCACGGCTCATTCCTGCGTCGGCCAGGAGGCGATCGCGGCCGGTGCCTGCGCGCATCTGACCGCGCGCGACTGGATCCTCACGCACCACCGCGGCCACGGCCACTGCATCGCCAAGGGTGCCGGCATGGCGCGCATGATGGCCGAGCTGATGGGCAGGGAGACCGGCTACTGCCGCGGCCTCGGCGGGTCGATGCACATCGCCGAGCTGTCGCTCGGCATTCTCGGCGCGAACGGCGTGGTCGGCGCGGGACCGGGAATCGGCCTCGGTGCGGCGCTGGCCGCTCAGCTCGGCGACGGCGCGGTCGGCATCGTGTTCTTCGGCGATGGCGCCGCGAACGAGGGGATCGTGCACGAGGCGATGAACCTCGCTTCCCTCTGGCGCCTGCCGCTGGTGTTCCTGTGCGAGAACAACCGCTTCGGCCTCTCGACGCGGGCGAGCGAGAGCACCGCCGGCGGCGACCTCTCGGCGCGCGCCGCCGGCTACGCCATGCCGGGCACCACCATCGACGGCAACGATGTGCTTGCGGTCCACGCCGCCGTGGGGGAGGCGGTGGCGCGCGCACGCGCAGGCCGGGGACCGAGCTTCCTCGAGGCGCTGACCTGGCGCTGGGGCGACCATTCGATGCGCGCGAACCTGCCGCGCTACCGCTCCGAGGCGGAGGAGGCCGAGCACCTTGCGCGCGATCCGATCGCGCGCGCGGCGGCACTGCTGCACAACCGCGCGGACGCGCTGGCCGAGGCCGCCGCCGCGACCGAGGCCGAGATCGAGCGGGCGGTGGCGGCCGCGCGCGCGAGCCCCGAGCCCGCCTTCGCCCTGCTGCGCTCGAGCGTGGCAACCGCGCACGCGGCCTGGGACGAGCCGGGCGAGACCACCGGCGCGGGCCGCGAGATCGGCATGGTGCAGGCGATCAACGAGGCGCTGCACGCAGCGATGGCGGAGGATGCGCGCGTGATCGTGCTCGGCGAGGATGTCGGCCGGATCGGCGGCATCTTCGGCTGCACGCGCGGACTTCAGGAGCGCTTCGGTGCCGCGCGCGTGCGCGACACGCCGATCAGCGAGCAGGCGATCGGCGGGCTCGCCGTGGGCGCCGCGCTGCGCGGGCTGCGCCCGGTGGTCGAGGTACAGATCCTCGACTTCGTCACGTTGATGATGGACATGATCGTGAACCAGGCCGCCAAGGCGCGCTTCATGCTCGGCGGAACCGCGACCGTGCCGATGGTGGTGCGCGGGCCCCAGGGCGGGGGCATCCGCCTGGCCGCGCAGCACAGCCAGTGCCTGGAGGCATGGTTCGCGCACGTCCCTGGACTGACGGTGGTCGCGCCTGCCACGCCGTACGACGCCAAGGGTCTGCTGATCGCCGCGAGCCGGCACGACAGCCCCGTCGTGTTCCTCGAGCACAAGCTGCTCTATGTCGAGGCGAAGGGCCCCGTGCCGGAGCCGCCCTACGCCATCCCACTCGGCCGCGCGCGCGTGCATCGTCGCGGCCGCGACGTCACGATTGTGGCGATCCAGGCGATGCTGCCGCGCGCGCTGGCGGCGGCGCGCACCCTCGCGCGCGAGGGGATCGAGGCGGAGGTGATCGATCCGCGGACGATCGCCCCGTTCGATCTCGAAGCCGTGGCTGACTCGGTCCGCCGCACCGGCCGCTGCGTGGTCGTACACGAGGCCTGCGTGACCGCGGGGATCGGCGCCGAGATCGCCGCGCGCGTCGCCGAGGCCGCGTTCGACTGGCTGGACGCGCCGGTGCTCCGGGTGGGCAATCCCGACCTGCCGGTGCCGTACAACGACACGCTGGAGCGC
Source organism: Elioraea sp. (assembly GCF_051860475.1). Taxonomy (NCBI): domain Bacteria; kingdom Pseudomonadati; phylum Pseudomonadota; class Alphaproteobacteria; order Acetobacterales; family Elioraeaceae; genus Elioraea; species Elioraea sp. The sequence continues at coordinate 23,585 of NZ_JBHYDW010000052.1, forward strand.
GCCGTGATCCCCGACGCCGCGCGGATCGCCGCGGCGGCGAGGCGCGTCTGCTACCGCGATGCGGCGTAGCTTTCGCGCCCTGCTCGCGGCGGGCCGGACTGCGATCGGCACCTGGGCGCAGATCCCGCACCCCGAGGTGATCGAGATTCTGGGCCAGGCCGGGCTCGATTTCGCGATCGTCGATCTCGAGCACGGCCATTTCGGCATCGAGCGCGCGACGGAGCTGTTCCGTGCCTGCGACGCCGTGGGGCTGGTGGCGCTGGCGCGTGTGCGCGGCATCGGCGACATCGGTGCGGTGCTGGACGCCGGCGCCGCGGCCGTGGTGGTGCCGGGGATCGCGTCGCGCGCGGAGGCCGAAGCCGCGGCGGCCGCCGCGCGCTACGCCCCGCGCGGCACGCGCGGGGCCTGTCCCTGCGTGCGCGCCGGCGGGCACGTGATCGCCGACTGGAGCGCGCACGAGGACGCCGACGAGGCCGGCGTGATCCTGCTGGTCGAGACGCGGGCCGGGGTCGAGGCGATCGATCAGATCGTCGCCGTTCCCGGGCCGCTTGCGCTGATGCTCGGGCCGTTCGACCTGTCCGTCAGCCTCGGCCATCGCGGCGACTGGCGCCATCCGGAGGTCGGTGCCGCGCTGGAGCGCCTGGCTGCGGCAGCGCGCGGGGCAGACCTTCCGCTGATCGCGCCGGTGTTCGATCGCGACCACGCTTCCGCCGCCGCCGCGGTCGCGGCATGGCGCGCGAGTGGCATCCGGATCATCACGATCGGCACGGACAAGCTGATCCTCGGCACGGCGGTCTCTTCCTGGGTCGGTGTCGTCACGTGACATGGCTTGGTGCCGCGATCGAGCGCCGACAACCGCCTCGAAAGGGCGCTGTCACAGCGGGCTCAAGCGGCCTTGGACGCGGCTTGAGGCGAGGAGGGACGGGGCTCTCCGGTCCGGAGCCCGCCCCCTTGCCTCCCTTGCCGCCGCCGTGGCAGCGGCGGCGTCCGAGAGGTAGCGCCAGCCGCCTGACCCCGGCCACTCGATCACTTGATCTGTGCTGCGGAAGGCCCTGGGAGTGCGGTCAGTCGGCCGCGCCGGTACGATGGCGGCACGAACCAGGAACAACCTGCTGCCCGTTCCGGGACAAACCTCGCGCCGCCGTACATCCCTTGGTCGGAGCGAGAGGATTCGAACCTCCGGCCCCTGCGTCCCGAACACAGTGCTCTACCAGGCTGAGCTACGCTCCGACGGGGGATCAGGCCGCGCTGTATAGCAAAGCCCCGGCACGGAGCAAGCCGCGCGGGTCAGATCAGGGCGGCAGCCGTGCGCGTGCCCGGCCGCAGCGTCGCCAGCAGCGGCAGCACCGCCTCCGCGCCCTCGGCGACCGCATAGAGGCCGCGCACCGTGCCCTCGGCGAAGCCGGCAGCGATCGCCGCCTCGATCGCAGCGATCAGCGGCTGCGCGCTGCCGGCGACGTCGCACAGCACGACCGGCTTGTCATGCAGGCGAAGCTGGCGCCAGGTGATGATCTCGATCGTCTCGTCGAGCGTGCCGAGGCCGCCGGGCAGCATCACGAAGGCATCCGCGAGCTCCGCCATCCGCGCCTTGCGGGAGTGCATGGAGTCCACCTCGATCATCTCCTGCGCGCCTTCGTGCGCGACCTCCCAGCGGGCGAGGAAGGTCGGGATCACGCCGGTGACGCTGCCGCCGGCGGCGAGGCAGGCATCGGCGATCCGGCCCATCAGGCCGATTCGTCCGCCGCCATAGACGAGCCGGATCCCAGCTGCGGCGAGCGCGCGGCCCAGCGCATCGGCGGACGCGGCATGGGCCGGATCGGCGCCGAGGCGTGAGCCGCAGAACACGGCAACGGCGCGGTAGGGCTGCTGCATCGACATCTCCTTGCCCGCCCGCACTAGCGCGGGCTGGCGGCGCTGTCACTTGCACCGAACGGCGGGCCTGACACAGACGTGAGCTTTCCTGTTGATGAAGTATCAGCAACAATCGTGCGTCGGGTCATTACCGCCTGCACAGGAGAGGAACAGTCCGAGATGAATCGATCGTTGCTTGCCGCCGCTCTGGCGACCGCCGTGCTCGTGCCCGCGACGGTCGCCCTCGCCAGCGTCACAGTGATCCAGGAGCGCCAGGCCGGCTTCCGGATGATGCGCGACAACATGGAGGCGATCCAGGCAGTGGTGCAGGCGCGCCGGCCGAACGCCGACGCCGTCGCACCGGCCCGCGCGATCGCCGAGCACGGCCAGCAGATCACGCGGCTGTTCCCGCCGGGCAGCGACCAGGGCGCAGAGACCCGCGCGCTGCCGAGCATCTGGTCGGACCGGTCGGGCTTCGAGAGCCGCGCGGACGCCTTCGCAACCCAGGCCCAGGCGCTGCTCGCCGCGGCCCAGGGGGGCGACCAGGCCGCCCTCGCGCGCGCCTTCGAGGCGACCGGCGGCACCTGCGGTGCCTGCCACTGGCCACACCGCGCCGCCCAGCGTTGTGACGCCAGAGCGGTTTCCACAAGAGTGGAAACCGCTCTG
>NZ_JBHYDW010000053.1:0-25942 GCF_051860475.1 Elioraea sp.
GCGACGCAGGAAAGCCAAGAATGGTCGCCCTCATCGCGGTCGCCCGCAAACTCCTCACCATCCTCAACGCCATCCTCAGGGATCGACGCCCGTGGCAAAACGCTTGACCATCAAGACAGTCGCTTTCCCCCACGGTTTGTTTTGGCCGCGAAGCGGTGGACGCTTACCCTGGCGCTGGTGTTCTTCCACGTGAGCCGCGCTGGCGAGGCGTGGGTTGCCATCCTGGTCCAGGACCGGTTCAGCCAATGATCCGCGCAGTCCCACGCGAGATTGCGAATGCTCCCCGGCGGCCTCGGTTCCCAGGCGGGAACCGTTTGGGTTACGGTTGCGATACTGTGCGCATCCGGGAGGGCGGGATGGATCAGGCGGCGGTGTTGCTGGGCGCATTGCGCGCGAAGGCGCGGCTGGGCGCGGCGAGGCTTTCGGCGGCTGAGGTCGAGGCTTTGGCGGACGCGGCCGGGATCGACGCGGCCGCGCTGCCGGCGTTGGTCACGCGGCTGGCGGAGGCCAACGCGGTGCGGCTCGTCTGGGGTGGCGGCGTGGAGGTGCTGCCGGAGCCGGAGGCGCCGGCGGGGAGTGTGGTGATCGACGCGCGGGGCGCGCAGTTCGGCGCCGGCGCGACGCTGGGCGGGCACGGCACCACCGGGGCGACGATCACCCTCAGCGCAGGGATCACGGCGGGCGAACTGGCGGCCGTGCTGCACGAACTCCGCGCGGTGCAGGCGGGGCTGACGGGTGACACCGCCGAGAGCGCGAAGGCGGCGGAGGCGGCGCTGCGCGACCGCCCACCGCCGGACGCGCCGGACGACGAGAAGCGCGGCTGGGCCAAGCGGGTGATGGACGCACTCACCACGCTGCTGAGCCGCGCCCCGCAGGTGAAGGCGGTGGTCGATCTGGCGGAGAAGGCGCTGAAGCCGTTCCTCGCCGCCTGACGATCCATGGAGTTCTTTCCGCTCACCCTGGGCCTGCCGAAGCCACGGCCGATCCGGCGCGAGGGGGACCATGCCGACGAGTGGCGGCACCGGACGCGCGACGAGGATGCGTGGCGCGAGTCGCTGAGCGCGCCACCGGAGGAGGTCGAGGAGTTCGCCGAGGCGGCTATGCTGGCGCTGCTGCGCGCGGCGCTGCCCGACCGCCCCTGGGTGATCCTGGGCGAGCCGGGGGCCGGCAAGAGCTGGCTGCTGGAGCACTGGCACGCGAGCTGGCTGCGCGGCCTGGGGGCGACGCGTCTGGGCATGGCCGTGCCGGTGCTGGTCCGGCTGCGCGAGCTTGCCCCGGAGACGATGCGCGGGAAGCCCGAGGCCGTGGCGGATCGCCTGTGGGACCACGCGCTGGCGGCCGGTCAGGCCGTGGCGAAGGGATGCGCATCGGCGTCGGTGCTTGATCGGCCGGGGCGGCTGGTCACGCCGGTCTGGCTGCTGGACGGGCTGGACGAGGTCTCCGGCCACCCGGGCGACGCCGCGCTGTGGGATACGATCGGCGCGCTGCCGGGCGCGGTGGCGCTGACCTGCCGCACCGCCGTATTCCAGCAGGTGCAGCGCGAGGTCGCCGGCCGGCACACGCCGCCGTGGCGCATCCTCGACCTCAAGCCGGGCGACGAGCAGACGGCGTATCTGCGCCTTGCGTTGGACGCGGACGGGAAGGACCCAGCGCGCGCGCCCGCTCTGATCCGCGCTCTGGACGCGAACGCCGCGCTGCGACCCCTGGCCGCCAGCCCGCTGCTGCTGTCGCTGGTGGCGGAGGTCTGCGACACCTTGACGCTGCCAGCGAACCGCGCCGCATTCTACACTGAGGCGACGCGCACGCTCTGGCAGCGCAAGCTGGCCGGCCGGGCGGAGCGGGCGCTGACGGCGGAGCGCGACGCTGCGCTTGCGGCGCTCGCGGAAACGACGGGCGTGGCCCGCATCGAGGCGGACGAAACCGCGCTGGTGCAGGCCGCGATCACCGGCCCGCTGCGCGAGGCGCTGCGCGTCAGCGGACTGCTGACCTTCGACGAGCGGCGCGAGCGCGTCGCGTTCCCGCACCTGACGTTCCAGGAATTCCACCTTGCGCGCGCGTGGCTCGGCCGGCCCCTGCGAGACGTTCTGGACGCGCACTGGGCCGATCTGCGCGCGGAGGAAGCACTGGGGCTGTTGCTCGCGCTGCACGACGCTGCTAGTCGCCGTGCGGAGGTCGAGGCGGTCCTTCAAGCGTTCGTCTCGGACTGGCGCGCGCGGCACCGAGCCGACCCATCGGTGCTCTGGCGGATTGGCCGCAGCCCGATGCGGGTCGCGCTGCGGCTGCTCGCGCGGGCCGGCATCGTGCTCACCGATCCGCTGCTGGGAGCGTCTGGCGCGCCGGCCATGGTTCGCATCGCCATTGCCAGGATGGCGGGCATCGCACCCGCCGCCCTCACGTCCCTCGCCTTGGATGCGAACTCAGACGTGCGCCAGAGCGTCGCATGGAACACGGCTACGTCGCTCCAGACCCTCGCTATCCTCGTCAATGATACAGATGCAGAAGTGCGATGGCGCGCGACGCACAAAATGGCACGGATGCCCGACACTGTCGCCGCCTTCGCCGAAGACGAAGACGCAGAGGTGCGACGGGGCGTCGCGGGGAACACCGCTGCGCCGGCCGAAACCCTCGCTGCCCTAGCCACGGATGCGGATGCAGAGGTGCGACGGCGCGTCGCGGGGAACCCAGCGACGCCTCCGGAGACCCTCGCCGCCCTCGCCAAGGATGCAAACGCAGACGTTCGATCGAGCGCCGGTGAAAATACCGGAACGCCGCCTGAAACTCTCGCCACCCTCACCAAGGACAACCAAGCGCACGTGAGAGGGGCCATCGCCCAGAATGCGGCGACGACGCTTGAAGCGCTCGCCGCCCTCGCCGAGGACAATGAGGTATATGTGCGATGGAGGGTCGCGCAGAACACGGCAACACCGCCGAAGACCCTCGCGACCTTGGCCAAGGATGCGAGCGCAGACGTACGACGGGGCGTCGCGGAGAACGCGACGATGTCACCCGACACCCTCGCCGTCCTCGCAAAGGACGCGGTCGCAGACGTACGACAGAGCGTCGCGAGGAACGGGGCGACGACGCCCGGCACCCTCGCCGCCCTCGCCAACGACGCGCACCCAGACGTGCGATGGCGCGTCGCGCTGAACCCGGCGACGCCATCCGGCACCCTCTCCGCGCTCGCCAAGGATGCAGATGCATACGTACGGGAGTGCGTCGCGTGGAATAGGGCAACGCCGCCCGAGACGCTTGCCGCCCTCGCCGAGGATGCGGACGCAGACGTGCGAAAGTGCGTCGCGTGGAATAGAGCAACGCCGCCCGAGACGCTTGCCGCCCTTGCCGAGGATGCGGACGCAGAGGTGCGAAGGTGTGTCGCCTCGAACCCTGCGACACCACCCGACGCCCTTGGCGACCTCGCCTTGGATGCGCACGGGGACGTGCGAAGGTGTGTCGCGGAGAACCCGGCGACGCCACCAGACGCCCTCGGCGCCCTCGCCAAGGACGCGGACGCATTCGTGCGACGGCGCTTCGCGGCGAACCAGTCCACTCTTCTCGAAGACCTTTACGCTGCGGAGGACTGACGCGGCGCCGTCTTCGCGCGCGCGCTCTCCGCGCCCCACAAGAAAACACAAGAAAACCCGTGGGGGACCACGCTGGTCCCCCACACCCCCTGCACGACCCACGCCCAATCCTGACGCAGCACGCCACTACACTCCGCGCGCCACCCCCCTTCGTGGCCCCCTCGCCCCGCTGCGCGGCCGGATAAAGCGATAAAGTCGTAAAGTCGTAAAGTGTCGCCCCGTTGCCGCCCGCGCCTGGACGCCCTATCCCCGCCCCATGCCGCTCACGCCTCAGGACCTGCTCGACCGCCTCGCCGAACTCGGCATCGACCAGACCACCCACTGGCACCCACCCGTGTTCACGGTCGAGCAGACGAAGGACCTGCGCCTCCACGAGACCATCCCGGGCGCGCACGTGAAGAACCTGTTCCTCAAGGACAAGGAAGGCACGTTCCGCCTCGTCACCATGCTGGAGCACCGGCGCGTTCCCGTCGGCGCGCTCGCCCGCGCGCTCGGCGTCCCGCGGATGTCCTTCGCCTCGGCCGAGGAACTGACCGCGCTCCTCGGCGTGATCCCCGGCGCCGTCACCCCCTTCGCGCTGATCAACGACCCTGGGCACCGGGTCGCGTTCGTGCTCGACGAGGCGCTGCTCTCCGGCCGCTACGCCCGCATCAACGCCCACCCGCTGACCAACGAGGCGACCACCTCGGTCACGCCGGAGGGGTTCCGCGCCTTCCTCGCCGCCACCGGGCACACGCCGCGCCTGGTCGCCCTCGACGCGCTGGATACCGCCGCCGCCTGAGCCGGGCTTGTTCACGCCCCGGGCGGGGTCATGTTATGGGCGGGCGGACACCCCCAGCGACGCGAACAGAGGCGCCCGAAAGGCCATGGAAATCATCTTCGACCCCCAGAAGGGCGGAACCGGCGACGCGGCCGCACCCGACCCGGTGACCGAGACGACCGAGGCGTCCTTCGTCGCCGACGTGATCCAGGCGAGCCGCGAGATCCCGGTGATCGTCGACTTCTGGGCGACCTGGTGCGGGCCGTGCAAGCAGCTCACCCCGATCCTGGAACGCGTGGTGCGCGGGGCGGGCGGGCGCGTGCGGCTGGTGAAGGTCGATATCGACAAGAACCAGCGGCTTGCCGCGCAGCTCCGCATCCAGTCGGTGCCGACGGTCTATGCCTTCTACCAGGGCCAGCCGGTGGACGGATTCCAGGGCGCGCTCCCCGAGAGCCAGGTGAAGCAGTGGGTCGAACGGCTGGTGCAGATGGCGGGCGGGACGATGCCGACCGCCGACCTGCTCGCCGCCGCGAAGGAGGCGGCTGGCGAAGGCAACCATGAGGAAGCGGCCGAGATCCTCCAGGCCCTCGTCCAGCAGGAGCCCGAGAACGCCGAGGCGATCGGCCTCTATGGCCGCGCGCTGATCGCCCTCGGCCGCACCGACGAGGCCAAGGCGCTGGTCGCGACGCTCCCCGCGAACGTCGAGAGCCACGCCGAGATCCAGGGCGTGAAGGCCGCGCTGGAAGTCGCCGAGCAGGGGCGCGAGGCGCAGGGCCAGATCGCGGCACTCCAGGCCCGGCTGGCCGCCAATGCCGACGACCACCAGGCGCGCTTCGACTACGCAGTCGCCCTGAACGCGATCGGCAAGCGCGAGGAGGCGGCCGAGCAGCTGCTCCAGATCCTCCGCCGCGACCGCAAATGGAACGACGAGGCCGCGCGGCTGCAGCTTCTGAAGTTCTTCGAGGCGTGGGGGCTGACCGACGACGTCACGGTGGCCGCGCGCCGTCGCCTCTCCACCCTGCTGTTCAGCTGAGCGTCGTGACGACCGCCTCCGCCTGGCACCCCGCCTTCGAGGACCTGCCCGGCGAGATCGCGGTCTTCCCGCTGACCGGCGCGCTGCTGCTGCCGCAGGGTCGGCTGCCGCTCAACATCTTCGAGCCGCGCTACCTGGCGATGACGCTGGATGCGCTCGCCGAGGGGCGGATGTTCGGCATGATCCAGCCCAACGCGACGGAGAAGCCGGCACCGAACGGCCCCGGCCTGTTCCGGGTCGGCTGCCTCGGCCGGCTCTCCTCGTTCAGCGAGACCGAGGATGGGCGGCTGCTGATCACGCTGACCGGGATCATCCGCTTCCGGGTGGCGGCCGAGCTGGCGCTGCGGCGCGGGTACCGGCGGGTGCGGGCCGACTACACGGACTTCGCCGACGACCTCGACCTGGAGGTCAGGCCCGCGCTCGACCGCGAGCGGCTGGAGCAGGCGCTGCGCGCCTATTTCCGCGCCAAGGGGATCGACGCCAACTGGCAGGCGGTGAAGGAGACGCCGGATGCGGCGCTGGTGACCACGCTCTGCATGATCTGCCCGTTCGATCCGCGCGAGAAGCAGGCGCTGCTCGAGGCGGCCACGCTCGATGAGCGCGCCGGGATGCTGCTCGCCCTGATCGAGATGGGCGCGCATGGCGGCCCGGGCCCCGAGCCGGGCCAGCCCCTGTCCTGAAGGCTGCATCATGACCGAGGTCGATCCCCGCCTGCTTGAGATCCTGGTCTGCCCCGTGACCAAGGGGCCGCTGCGCTACGACCGCGAGCGCGGCGAGCTGGTCAGCGAGCGCGCCGGGCTCGCCTACCCGATCCGCGACGGCATCCCGATCATGCTGCCCGACGAGGCGCGTCCGATCGAGGTGCCGGCCGGGCCGTCGAAGGTGGGCTGATGCCCGCCCCGGTCGAGATCCGCGCCTCCAGGGCCGACCGCACGCTGACCGTCACCTTCGACGACGGCGCCCGGTTCGTGTTGCCGGCGGAGTATCTGCGCGTCGAAAGCCCCTCGGCCGAGGTGCAGGGCCACGCGCCCGACCAGAAGGTGCTGGTCTGGGGCCGCGCGCATGTCGGTATCCTGAAGGTCGAGCCGGTCGGCAACTACGCGGTGCGGATCGTGTTCGACGACCTGCACGACACCGGCATCTACTCCTGGGACTACCTGCACCAGCTCGGCCGCGAGTACGCGACGCGCTGGGCCCGCTACCTCGAGGAGCTCGCCGCCCAGGGCAAGTCGCGCGAGCCGCGCAGGGTGGTGAAGGCGACGGAGCCCGGGCAGGGATAGCGCGCTTCCCGCCGGCCCCGCCCCCGGATTACCCTCGCGCCGGGGAGGACGGGGAGATGCGCACGGTCAGGCTGGTCCTCGTGGGGTTCGTCGCGGCGCTGGTCGCCGCGTCCGGTGTGCTGCTGGTCGCGCCGAGCCTGATGTCGGAGGCGCGGCTGCGCGCAACCGCGGGCGGGCTGATCGGCGGCGCGTTCGACCAGCCCGCGACGGTCGCGGGACCGGTCCGGCTGAGCCTGCTGCCCGTGCCGCGCCTGGTCGCCGAGGATCTGCGCGTCGGCGCGCCCGGCAGCGCCGGGGGTGGGCTCGCGGCGGTGCGGCTCACAGGAGCGCTCGATCCGCTGGCCCTGCTCACGGGCGCGTTCCGCTTCACCGAGCTCGCGCTGGACCGTGCGGCGCTGTCGCTGACGCTCACCGAGCGCGGCGTGCTGGCCGGGCCCCTGCCGCGCCGCGTCGAGGCCGCCGGGCGGATGGTGCTGTCCGACGCAACCCTGCACCTGACTGACGCCGCCACCGGCCAGACCGCGACCCTCACCGGCCTTGCCGCAACGCTCCGCCCGGCCGCCGAGGGTGGCCCGGCGGAGTTGTCCGTCACGGTGGCCGATCCGGCGCTCGCCGGGTCCTTCGCAGGGCGGCTGAGCGCCGCCGGCGCCGAGGGCCGGATCACCCTGCGCACCGCCGAGCTCGACGGCACCGGCCGGCTCGCGGTCCGGGCTGGACAGGTCACGCTCGATCAGGCCCGCGTCCGCCTCGGCGGGAGCACGCTCACCGCGACCCTCGCCGCCCAGGCCGGCGGGGCGCGCCCCGTCCTGTCCGGGCGGCTGACGGCCGACCGGCTCGACCTCGGCGCCGTGTTCGACCGGCTCGCCGCCGCGCCGGGACACGCGCTGCTGCGCCGGCTCGACGCGGGCCTCGCCCTGGAGGCCGAGACGGTGGTGCTCGGCGGGCTGACCGCCGGCCCGACCGCGGTGGAGCTGGGCCTCACCGACGGGCGGCTGAGTGCCGCGCTGCGCGAGCTCGGGCTCTATGGCGGGAGGCTGGTGGGCCGGCTCAGCTTCGTCCCCGGCGAGGGCGGGCCCCGCCTCGACACCGCCTTCGACCTGCGCGACGTCGCGATCGGCCCGCTGATGGCCGAGGCCACCGGGCTCGCCGGCCTGACTGGCACGGCGCGCGGCGATCTCGCGCTGGTCGCGCGGGGCGTCACGGCTGCAGACCTGCTCGCGAGCCTCGATGGCACTGGCCGGCTGGTGGTGGAGAACGCGGCGCTGCGCGGCGGGGCGATCGACGGGGCACGCATTGCGCTGACCCTGGCCGGCCGCGACCGGCCGCTGCTGATCGAGAGCGGGCTCCGGCTGAACGGCCGGCCGGTGGATGTCGTCGCGCGCGTCGGGCCGGCGGGGCGGCTCGTCAGCGGAGGCGCCCTCGCCAGCGAGGCCGAGCTGACGCTCGGCGGCGCGCGGCTCCATCTCGTCGCCGACCAGACGCCACGGCCCTTCGCCGCGCGCGGGCGGCTGCGCTTCGAGACGCGCGACCTCGCCGACTTCCTCGCCTGGCTCGGCGTGGACGCGACCGCCTCTGCGGAGCTCGCCGCGCCTGCGCGGGTGGATGGCCAGCTCGCGGTGGCCGGACGCAGCCTGGAGCTGGACGATGCGCGGTTCGAGCTGGCCGGCGGCACGGCGATCGGCCGCCTCCAGGTGGACCGGTCCGGCGCGCGCCCGCGCCTGACCGCCGCACTCGCGACCGAGGCCGCCGATCTCCGCCGCATCCTCGAGGTGGCGACCTCCGGCGCCGGCCAGGTGCTGCGCGCGCTCGACGGTGCGCTGGACCTCGCCGCGGAGCAGGCCTCGTACGGCGCGCTCGGCTTCGGGCGCACCGCGCTCGCGGCGCGGCTGGAGGGGGGCGTGCTGTCGGCCGAGGCACGCGAGGTCGCGCTCGCCGGCGGCCGCGCCGGCGTGACGCTGCGGCTCGACGCCACGGAGGCGTCCGCCTTCGCCGCCACGGCGGCACTCGACCTCGCCGGGGCGGACGCGGCGACGCTGTTTCGCGGCCTGACCGGGCAGGACCTCGATGCGCTGGCGGGGCCGGTCAGCGGCCAGCTCGCGCTCTCGCTGCGCGGGGCGAACCTGCGCGAGGCCGCGCTCGACGTCGCGGCCGACCTGACGGTCAGCGTCGGGCAGCTGAGCCTGCCGGGATTCGATGCGGTGCCGGTCGAGACGCTGCGGCTCGGGCTCGACCGGCTGGACGCGCCGGCCTCCATCGCGGGGCAGGGCACGTGGCGCGACGACCGGATCGCGATCGACGGGCGGATCGGCAACCCGCGCGCGGCACTCGCCGGCGGCGACGCCGAGATCGAGCTGAGCCTGCAAGGGCGGCGCTTCGCCGCGCGCTACGACGGCACGGTGACCAGCCCGCTGACGCCGCCGGCCGCCGTGCCCGACCCCGCGCCGGTGCCGGCGCCGCCGCCGGCCGTGGCCATGCCCGCGCCGGTCGCCGCGGTGCCGCCGCGGCTGGTGCTGCTCGCCCCAGGCGGCGAGGTGCGCGCCGGACGGCCGCTGATCCTGTCGGTCACGCCGGGCCGCGACGGCCATCTCGCCTGCTTCTACCAGACCGTCGCCGGACAGGTGATGCGGGTGTTTCCGAACCCAGGGCGACCGGATTCGGCGGTGACGGCCGGCCGCGAGCTGCGCATCCCCGACGCCGCCATGGGGTTCGAGATCGTGCCCGAGACGGGCGGGGCGGCCGTGCGCTTCGCCTGCGCGCAGGCCGGCGCGAGCGTGGTCGATCAGCTCCCGCCGCGGCTGCGCGCCGCGCTCGAGCCGCTGGGCGAGTCGATCGAGGCCGTGCTCGCGTCGCTGCCCGGCGCCGAGTCCGAAACGGTCTCCGCCGAGATCGCGGCCGCGCCGGTGGCGACGCGCACGCTCGCCCGGCCATCCGCGCCGCGCCTGACCACCGACCGCGGCGATGCGCCCGCGCAGGTCGGCGTGCCACTGGTGCTGCGCGCGACCGTGGCGGAGGACGGGCATCTCGTCTGCTTCTGGCGCTTCGGCGACGGCTCGCTGGTGCGCGTGCTGCCGAACGCGCATGCGCCGGACGCGGCGGTGACCGCCGGCCGCACGGTCGAGATTCCCGCCTCAGGCTGGCCGTTCCAGATCGTGCCGGAGACGCCCAACGTGGAGGAGCAGGTCGTGTGCCTGTTCGGCCGCGCGCCGGTGCTGCCGCTGCTGCCGGACGATCTCGCGTCCGTCGATCTCGCACCGCTGCCCGATCCGGATGTGGACCGGCTGCTCGCGCGCGCCGCGGCGATCGAGGGTGTCAGCGCCGCGCGGCTCGCGATCCGCGTTGTGCCGCGCTGAGCCCCGCTACCCCTTCACCGCGCCGACCGTCAGCCCCGTCACCACGTAGCGCTGCGCGGCGAGCACGCAGAGCAGCACCGGCGCGAGCTGGATCGTCGCCGCGGCGAACAGCACGCCCCAGTCCACACCCTCGATCGTGCTCAGCATCTCGCTCATCACCAGCGGCGCCGTGCGCGCATGGCGGGTGGTGAACACGAGCGCGAACACGAACTCGTTCCACGCGAACACGGCGACGAACAGCCCCGCCGCCATGGCGCCGTTGCCGACCAGCGGCAGCACCACGCGCCAGAGGATCTGGCGCAGCCCCGCGCCGTCCACGACGGCCGCCTCCTCGAGCTCGCGCGGCACCTGCTGCACGAAGGCGCGCATGATCCAGCTGCCCAGGCTGACGAAGAACGCCGAGTAGAGCAGGATCAGCACGAGATGCGTGTCGGAGAGGCGCAGCCACGAGAACAGCGGGAACAGCGGCAGCGTCACCACGATCGGCGGGATCATCCGCACCACCACCATGAAGAACGCCGAGGCGATCAGCAGCCGCCCGGCATAGCGCGCATAGACGTAGCCCGCGAAGGTCGCGAAGGTGACCGTCACCACCGTCGCGCCGACGGTGATGATCAGGCTGTTCAGCATGTCGGGGAAGAAGGACGGCCAGTCGCGCAGCAGCCGTTCGTAGTTGTCGAGCGTGGGCGCGAAGATCAGCGAGGGCGGGATGCGGAAGATGTCGCGCTGCGGGCGGAACGACGACAGCACGACCAGCGCGATCGGGAACACCGACCAGGCGATGGCGAGCGCGGCCGCGCCGAGCCGCCACGTCTTGCCGAGCGTGCCGGGGCTACGCATGGCGCATCTTCCGCCACGCCACGATCAGATAGGGTGAGGCGACCGCGAGTGAGAGCAGCGCCATCGCGAGTGCGGTCGCCGAGGCGAGGCCGAACTCGTGGTAGCGGAATGCGTTGCGGTAGAGATAGACCGCGAGCACCTCGGTCATGCGCGCCGGTCCGCCCTCGGTCAGCAGCCAGATCTCGCTGAACAGCCGCATCGCGGTGATGTAGCGGAACAGCAGCGCGACCAGCACCGCGGGCAGGATGAACGGCACGGTGACGTGCCGGAACACCTGCCAGGCACTCGCGCCATCCACTGTCGCCGCCTCCACCTGGTCGCGCGGCACGCCAAGCAGCGCGGCGTACAGGATCAGGAAGGTGAACGGCGTGTGCGACCAGATGCCGAGCAGCGAGGCGAGCAGCAGCGCGTCGGTCGGATCGACCGACCAGTCGAGCTGGCCGATCCCGCTCCGCACCAGCAGCCACGAGATCATGCCGATATCGGGCTCGAGCACGTAGCGCCACATCGCCACCACCGAGACCTCGTTGATCGCGTAGGGCGCGATCAGCAGGGCGATGAAGGTCTTGCGGAACGGCATCCAGCCGGCGGCGAGCAGCGCCAGGCCGAGCCCCAGCAGCAGCTCGCCATAGACGACGACGTTGACGACCAGGAACGTGTTCCACGCCGCGCGCCAGAACGCCCGATCGGCGATCAGCGCGGCCCAGTTGTCGAGCCCGACGAATTCGGTCGGCGCGCCGAAGGTCACGCGCTGAAGGCTCATCCAGCCGACATAGATCGAGGGCAGCAGGATCAGCCCGAGCAGCAGAAGCTGCGCCGGCGCGAGCAGCGCCCATTGCGCCGGGCCGGGCTGCGTCGAGCCGAACCCGCGCCTGCGGCGGCGGGCGGGCGCCGCCGCCGCAAGAAGGGGACGGGCGGCCGTTGCGGCGTGGCCGTCCGCCGGACTCATGCCTGGGGCAGCAGCGGCTCGATCCGGGCCTTGGCGGAGCGCATCGCCGCGAGCGGTTCGGCCTGGCCGATCAGCGCGCGCTGCACCTCCTCCATCATGATGTCCATCGCCTTGCCGGCCTCGGCGAAGCCGGGCAGCGTCAGGCCGGCGATCGGCAGCACCTTCCGCTCCAGATCGGCATAGGGCACACGCGCCCGCACGCGCGGATCGTCATAGGCGCTCATCCGCACGGGGCCGTTGCCGTTCAGCGCGGCACGGATCGTGCTTTCTTTCGAGGAGATCTCGCGGATCAGCTCCCAGGCGAGCTCCTTGTTCGGCGAGTTGCGCGGGATCGCCATCGCCCAGACGGAGGTCTTCGCCGGCACGAGCGCGCCGCGGCCGCCGGCCTTCTCCATCATCGGCAGCGTCGTGACCTTGATCTCGCCGGGGAAACGGCTCTGTTGCGGGTGGTTGTAGTTCACCAGCCGGCCGAAGGGCTGGTTGGTCAGCGCGGCGCGGCCCTGCTGCATCGCGGTGATCACCTCCTCGGTCTTGAAGGTCATCACGTTGCGCGGCAGCACGCCCTTGCGGAACCAGTCGCGCAGCAGCGTGACCGCGGCGACGGCGGGCGGTTCATCGGCGACGAAGCGGTAGTCGCGGGTGATGAAGTCGCCGCCATGGGCACGGATGATGTCCACGGTCGAGGACGGGTCGTCCATCGAGAGCGCGTAGCCGGCGACGCGCGTGCCGTCAGCGCGCGCATAGGTGAGCTGCTCGGCGAGCGCGATGATCTCCTCGAAGGTCTCGGGTGCGCGGGTGGCGTTGCGCTCGCGCATCAGCGCCTCGTTGTAGAAGAACCCGTGCGTGGCGTGGCGGAACGGGATGCCGATCAGCCGTCCGCCATAGGTGTGCGCGGCGACCATCGAGGGTGAGATCTCGTCGAACGCCTCGATCGGTGCCGCGTCCATGTAGGGGCGCAGGTCCTCGAACAGGGTGGCGATGTGCGGCCCGCCGTAGCGCTCGAGCAGGAACGCCATGTCCACCGCGCCCTGCGCGAGCTGGGCCTCGCGGTAGAGCCGCTCGTGCACGGCCTCGACGCCGAAGGTCAGCCACTCGATCTCGCGGTTGTGGCGCGCGCGCCAGGCGGCGGTCGAGTCGCCGCCGCGCTCGCCGGTCACGACGTTGCGGTGCACGGCATGGCTCATGATGGAAAAGCGTGCGGTCTGCGCGCGCAGCGCAGGGGCGGCGAGGGCGGCGGCAGCCCCCGCGAGAATGGCCCGGCGTGTCGTCATGGCGTCTGCTCCCTGATGGCGCCGGGTTGCTCCCGGCCTGTGGCGGAGATCGGCGCGGCAGCGAGCCGCGCCGGATGGCGGTGGAACACGAAGCGGCGTGCCGCGAGGATGTGCGCGCGCATCTCGGCCGCGGCGCGTTCCGCCTCGCGCCGGCGGATCGCCTCGAGGATCGCGCGGTGCTCGTCGAGGATCACCTGGTTGCGCGCGCCCGGATCGGTGTGGCCGGCGTGGCGCACTTCCAGCGGGCCGAGCCCGATCAGGTTCGGCAGCGCGTCGATCGCGGCGACGTGGAAGGCGTTCTCGGTCGCGCGCGCGATCGCGCGGTGGAAGCGGAAGTTGATGTCGCCGGAGAGCTCGGTGGCGCCGAGGCGGGCCATCTCCTCGGCCTCGGCGAGTGCCGCCGCGATCGCGCCCAGGCTCGCCGGCGTGTGGCGCGCGGCCGCGAGCGAGGCGGTCTCGGCCTCGAGGGCGGCGCGGAACTCGTAGTACTGCTCGATGTCGCCGATCGTGCGGACCAGCGGGAAGGCGAGCCCGCCCGGCTCGGGGCCTTTCAGCACGACCGTGCCCGAGCCCTTGAGCGAGCGCACATAGCCGCCCTCGCGCAGGATCGCGAGGGCGGCGCGCACGACCGGGCGCGAGACGCCGAAGCGGCGGCAGAGCGCGAACTCGGTCGGCAGGCGGCAGTCGCGCGGGAACTCGCCGCGGTCGATCAGCCGGCGCAGCTGCTCGGCCACGCGCTCGGCGAGCGTCGGCTTCGCGCGCGGCGCCGCGTCGGCCGCCATTGGTCTGGCCCCGGAACGGATACCCTCAGAACGGACGCTCGCCGAGCGTGGTGAGGCGGTGCATGCGCCGCCTTCCCTGTCCGGTGAAGGCGTCGCGCCGATGCATGGTGCAGCGATTGTCCCAGACGATGAGGTCGCCCAGGCGCCATTCCTGGGTCCAGGTGTGCTCGGGTAGCGCTGCGTAGGACCACAGCTCGTCAAGCAGCGCCTCGCTCTTCTCCAGGGTCAGCCCGGGGATGTAGGCGCCGAAGCGGCGGCCGAGGAACAGCGCCTGCCGACCGGTGTCTGGGTGGGTGCGCACGAGCGGATGGATCGGCCCCGGCATCTCGCGCACATCCTCGGTCTCGATGTCCTTGTAGCCGGGGCGGCGGCCGCCCTGGGCGTTGTGGCTCGCCTGGTGCTTGCAGGTCAGTCGCGCGATGCGGGCGCGCGTCGTCTCCGGCAGGGCCTCGAGCGCGGCATACATATTTGCAAAGCTGGTGTTGCCGCCGATGGGCGGCACCTCGCGCGCGAGCAGCATGGTGTGCGCCGAGGGCTCGTCAGTGAAGGCGAGGTCGGTATGCCAGTGCAGCTCGCCGTCGCCGTGCTCGCCGATCGGCTTGCCGTCTTCCGTGACGTTGCTGATGATCGTCACGTTCGGCGCGTCCTGGAGGTAGACCGGGCGCGAGCGCGTGAAGTCCGGCGAGGGCTTGAGCGTGCCGAATTTCTTGCCGAAATTCTCGAACTCGGCGTCGGTGATGTCGGTGTCGCGGATGCGGATCACCAGGTGGTCGAGCAGCGCGCGGCGGACCGTGGCGATCTCGGCCGCGCTGGCACGGGCGGGATCGAAGCCCTCGATGGTCGCGCCGAGCGCGGCCCCGGTGGGCACGACGGCGAAGGCAGTCTTCTCGGCAACCAGCATGGCTCCCTCCCTGGGCAGATTTGTTCAAAGGATAGGGCATGCGTTGACAGATATGTCAAGCGCGAAGGCGGGCGGGAGCCGCACGACTATCCGCAGCAGCCGCACTTTGGCGGCTCTCCGAACCGGTAGCCCTACCCTGGCGTGTCGTTCCGGTTGCGGGCCTTGATCCAATCAAGTGAGCGGTTGATCCAGGCGAACCACTCGCCTTGCCGCGCGAGGCGTCGGAGCTCTGGCTCGAAGCTGAGACAGAAGTCGCGCGCGCGTCGCAGCGTCGCGACGAAACGCATCGCGTCCGCGTCGCTCAGCTTGTCCAGATGTCGAGTGAGCAGATTCCTGGACGCCTCGAATGGCTTGGACTTTCGGATGGCATCGCCGACGAAGAGACCGGCCGCCGCACCGGCAAATCCACCGACGGTGCCGGCGACAAGCCCGCCGATCACCGGAAGGGCGGACGCCGAGGCCCCGGCCAGCAGCACGATCGTGACGTTGCGTACCGCACCACCGGCGACGATCCCGCTCCGCGCGACGTTGGGGCCCGCGCCGGCGGCATCGGCAGCTTCACTGAGCGCCGCCGCGGCGGCGGGTCGGATGATCTCCGGGTGTTCCCGCAGCGCATCCGCGAAGGCCCTCGTCGCCGCACGGAACTTGCGTTCCTCGTCTGGCCGGCGTCGATAGCGCTGCTCCTCGGCGATCGCCTCGTTGCCCTCGCGCGTCGCCAGGATGAACGGACCATGCACCGCAAGCAGCGACTCCGCCGCCTCCTGCGCGTCGGGGGCTAGCGGCGGAAGGTCATCGGAGGCGATCGCCGCATCTGCTGCCGCCTTGGCGTTCGCCAACCGGACGCCGCGCACATAGAGCTGCGCGGAAACGATCGCCTCCAGCGGCTGGTCGATCAGGGTCTGATAGGCCTCCGCCGCCGCCAGCAGCACGGAGTGCGGTCGGTTCCCCTCGCGAAGCGCGGCGACAACTGCTCGCGCGAGCTCCTGCAACTCAGGGTGCAGGCTGCGCAGCCGACGAAGGTTGTTTCCCTCGCGGTCAAGGTCCTCCGGCGGCGCGAGGTCGATCAGCCCTTTCTGATTCAGGACGAAATGCAATCCAACGCCGGGTGCGGGTAGCGGTGGCGGTTCGTGCGCCGCCTCGCGCTTCGGTCCACGCAATGGCTCATCAATCAGTGTTGCTGGATCTAGCTGTCCGCGTAGCCACGCGAGCACATTGCGTGTCGCGGCCGGTTGACCCTCGCGAATCAAGGCAGGATAGGGCGCCGGAAGGGGGTTCTTCTCGACATTAAGGCCGCCGGCTCTTGGCCTAGCCTCGGCCGCATCCTCAAGGGTATGCAGGCCACCCATCTCCGCAGGCAGCGCGGTTAGCCGGTTTCTGGAGAGAATGAGGGTTTGAAGTGCGCGGAGCTTGCCGATTTCTGGCGGCATCGTCGTCAACCGATTCCCGGCGAGAATCAGGCTTTGCAGAGCAGTAAGCTGGCCGATTTCGCCCGGCAGGTTGGTCAGCCGGCTTCCGGCGACAGCGAGGCTCTGCAGCGCTTTGAGTTGGCCGATCTCAGGTGGCAATGTCGTTAGCTCATTCCCTGAGAGATTGAGGTGTTGCAGCCCCGTGAGTTTGCCAATCTCTGGAGGCAGCGTGATCAACCGGTTTCCGGAAAGATCGAGGTCGCGCAGCGCAGTGAGACGGCCAATCTGCCGAGGCAACGTGGTCAGGCCGAGGCCCCTGAGGTCTAGGGAGGGTGCGCCGTGTGTGCGTGCATCCCGAACCCTCTCCTGCGCTTGCCGTGCTCCGTTGTCGGGCATCGAATCCGCGGTTCTGGCTCCGTTACTCGAGCTGCTACTGCCACTCACCTTCATGGCGACACAGACATAAGTCCAGGAACTGGCCGCGACCGGCCCCTATTTCCGCACCTCCATCCGGATCGGCCCCTCGCTCGATCCGCGCACGAACTGCTCGACATAAGGGTTGCCGCTCTCGCGGATCGCGTCGGCCGGTCCCTGCCAGATGATCCTGCCGCCATGGATCATCGCCACCGTGTCGCCGATGCGCTGGGCCGAGGCCATGTCGTGCGTGATCGAGAACGCGGTCGCGCCGAGCCGCTTCACCTGCTCGACGATCAGCGCGTCGATGATCGCGCCCATGATCGGATCGAGCCCCGTGGTGGGCTCGTCGAAGAACATGATGTCGGGCCGTGCGGCGATCGCGCGCGCGAGGGCGACGCGCTTCTGCATCCCGCCCGAGAGCTCCGACGGCGAGAGGTCGGCGACATCCGCGCCGAGCCCCACCTGGGCAAGGATCTCCACCGCGCGCGGCTTCGCCTCACGCCGCGTCATCATCCGCCGCGCGAGCAGGCCGAAGGCGACGTTCTCCCAAACCGGCAGCGAATCGAACAGCGCGCCCTGCTGGAACAGCATGCCGATATGCGCGTTCACCGCCTCGCGCTCGGTGCGCGACATCGCGAGAACGTTGCGCCCGTCGATCTCGATCGTGCCCGCGTCCGGCTCGATCAGGCCAAGCACACACTTGATCAGCACCGACTTGCCCGAGCCCGACCCGCCGATCACGACGAGGCCGCGCCCGGCCGGCACGTCCAGGTCCAGCGCGTCGAGCACGCGCTTCGGCCCGAACGCCTTGGACAGCCCGCGGATGCGGATCTTCGGCGGCGTGCTCATCGCGCGAAGAACAACTCCGTGATGACGTAGTTGAAGGTCAGGATCAGGATCGAGGCGGACACCACCGCATTCGTGGTCGCAGCACCCACGCCCTGCGCGCCACCCTTCGAGTGGTAGCCCTGGTAGCAGCCCATCAGCGCAATGATGAACCCGAACACCGCCGCCTTGACGAGGCCCGAGATCACGTCCTGGACCTCCAGGAACTCCCAGGTGCGCGCCATGTAGGTGCCGGGGTGGAAGTCGAGCTTCAGCACGCCGACCGTGAATCCCCCCAGCACGCCGAGGATGTCGGCGACGAGCACCAGCATCGGCAGCACCAGCGTGGCGGCGACGATCCGCGGCACCACGAGATACTTCATCGGGTTGGTCGAGAGGGTGGTGAGCGCGTCGATCTGATCCGTCACGCGCATGGTGCCGAGCTCGGCCGCGATCGCAGCCCCGATCCGTCCGGCCACCATCAGCCCCGCGAGTACGGGGCCGAGCTCGCGCGTGATCGACAGCACCACCACCGTCGCGACCGCCCCCTCGGCCGAGAAGCGCGCGAAGCCGGTGTAGGACTGCAGCGCCAGCACCATGCCGGAGAAGATCGCCGTCAGCGCCACCACCGGCAGCGAGAAGTAGCCGATGTCGATCATCTGCCGCAGGAGCAGGCGCGGATAGAAGGGCGGGCGCACCATGTGGCTGAGCGCCACCGCGGCAAACAGCGTCACGGCGCCGGCGGCCGACAGCACGCTGAACAGGCCGCGCCCGATCGCGGCGAGACCATCGAGGGCGGCGGTCACGCGACGCCGTGATAGCGCCGGCGATACCGCGCCCCGAGCGAGGTCAGGATCTCGTAGGCATTCGTGCCCGCCCGCTCCGCCACCACGTCGGGTGGCAGGTCCGGCCCGATCAGGCGGATGAACCCGCCTGTGGCGGCCTCTGGCGCGTCGGTCACGTCGAAGGTGAGGAGATCCATCGAAACCCGGCCTGCAAGCGGCACCTGGCGGCCGCCGACGATGCCCACGCCGCGGCCCGAGAGGCTCCGTAGATAGCCATCGGCGTAGCCCGCTGCAACCGTTGCGATGCGCGACGGCCGGGTCGCCACCCACGTGGAGTTGTAGCCGACGCTCTCGCCCGCCTCGATCTCGCGGAGCTGGAGGATGCGCGCATCGAGCGCAACCGCCGTGCGCATCGGGTTCTCGGCGCCCGGGGTGGGATTGATGCCGTAGAGCGCCGCTCCGGGGCGGGCCAGATCGGAGGCCGCGAACGCACCGAGGAAGATCCCCGAGGAGTTGGCGACCGAACTCGGCGCCGGGGGCAGCAACGCGCGCAGCCGATCGAAGCGGGCGACCTGCTCGCGGTTCAGCGGGTTCGCGGCCTCCTCGCTGGCGACGAAATGGGTCATCACGAAACGGAGGTCGAGCGCGTCCAGCGCCGCCCGGTCCTGCGCCAGAAGCTCGAGCTCGCGCCGGCCGAGGCCAAGCCTGTTCATTCCCGTATCGATCTGGAGGATCGCCGGCAGGCGCACGCCGCGCGCCGCGGCGTGCGCCGCCCAGCGCGCGACCGCGCCAAGCTCGTTCAGCACCGGCACGATCCCGGCCTCGGCCGCCGCGGCCTCGTTGCCCGCGACCAGACCGTGCAGCACCGCGAGCATCACCGCGCGCGGGACGGTGTCGCGCAGCGCCAGCGCCTCGTCGAACTCGGCCACGAAGACGTGGCGCGCGCCCTCGGCGAGCAGTCGCCGCGTCACCGGGATCGCGCCGAGCCCGTAGGCATCGGCCTTCACCACCGCCGCGACCGGGCCGGAGGGATGGCTGATGGCAAGGGCGCGCCAGTTCGCCGCGATCGCGTCGAGATCGATCGTGAGGACGGCGCTGGGTTCAGGCATGCCGAACACCCTCACCCTGGCCCTCTCCCGCTGGCGTGGCAGAGGGGACGCTGCGCCGCCGCCGGGTGCCTTCTCCCGCGTGCGGAAGAGCGTCAGGGTGAGGGCCGGCCTCAATCCGCGTCATGCGCGCCGTGGTGACGATCGAGATTGGCGAAGCGGGTGAACTCGGCCTCGAAGAACAGGTCGATCTTGCCGGTCGGCCCGTGGCGCTGCTTGGCGAGGTTCAGCTCGGCGACGTTGTGCACGCGCTCCATGTCGGCGATCCACTTCGCGTGCGCCTCGTCGAACTTCGCCTGGTTGTCGTAGGTCATCAGCTTGGGCTCGCGCTGCGCGAGGTAGTACTCGTCACGGTACAGGAACATCACCACATCGGCGTCCTGCTCGATCGTTCCCGATTCGCGCAGATCCGAGAGCTGCGGGCGCTTGTCCTCGCGGTTCTCGACCGCGCGCGAGAGCTGGCTGAGCGCCAGCACCGGCACCGCGAGCTCCTTGGCGATCGCCTTCAGCCCCTGGGTGATCTGGCTGATCTCGAGCACGCGGTTCTCCGGCCGGGTGCCGGGGGCGGGGCGCAGCAGCTGGAGATAGTCCACCACCACGAGGCCGAGCCCCTGGGTGCGCTTCAGCCGCCGGCAGCGGGTGCGCAGCGCGCTGATCGACAGCGCCGGCGTGTCGTCGATCATGATCGGCAGCGCGGCGATGCGGCGTGAGCACTCGACGAAGCGCTCGAAGTCGCGATCGGCGATCTCGCCGCGCCGGATGCGGTCGGCCGAGACGCGCACCTCCTCGGCGAGCAGGCGCGTGGCGAGCTGCTCCGCGCTCATCTCGAGCGAGAAGAACGCGACCGCCGGCGGGACCTTGCCGAGCCCGGCCAGGCGCGCCTCGTCGGCGAGGGCGCGTGCCGCGCCGAAGGCCATGCAGGTCGCGAGCGAGGTCTTGCCCATGCCCGGGCGGCCCGCGAGGATGATCAGGTCCGAGGGATGGAGCCCGCCGAGCTTCGCGTCGAGGTCGCGCAGCGCCGTGGCGAGCCCCGAGACATGGCCCGCGCGCTTGAACGCACGCTCGGCCCCGTCGACCGCGAGCGCGAGCGCACGCTCGAAGCTGACGAAGCCGCCATCGGCCGAGCCGCGTGCGGCAAGATCGAACAGCGCCTGCTCGGCGGCCTCGATCTGCTGCGGCGCATCGAGCCCCTCGGAATCGCCGAAGGCGCGGTTCACCACCTCCTCGCCGATATCGACCAGCTGGCGCCGCAGGTAGCAGTGATGGACGACCCGGCCGTACTCGCCGGCATTCACCGCCCCGACGGTCCCGCTGACGAGCTGGGCGAGATACGCCGTGCCGCCGACCTCCTCGAGCAGGCCGTCGTTCTCCAGGTCGGACTTCAGCATCACCGCATTGGCGAGCTGGTTGCGCTCGATGCGCCGCGCGATCGCGGCGAAGATCCGCCCGTGCACCGGATCGGCGAAGTGCTCCGCGGCGAGGAACTCCGAGACGCGCTCATACGCCTTGTTGTTGGACAGCAGCGCGCCGAGCAGCGCCTGTTCGGCCTCGAGGTTCTGCGGCGGGTTGCGCAGCGCGAGGCCCAGCAGCGCATCGCCTGGCGCGGACTCGCGCGCACGCGTCGCGGATATCGTGCTGGACGGCATTGCTCAGACGTCTCCCCTTGCGGCGGCGGGGAGCATACCGCGTGCGCCGGGACGCGGGAGGGAAGAAGGACTCACAGCCCTGTGGAAACCGGGGATGCCGCGCGCCGCGAAGCTGCGGCCTCGGTCTCGGCGATGTAGTCGCGTGTCAGCGGCACCACGTCCTGGCGATGGGCGAGCTGCGCCTGCCAGACGAAATGGCCCTGATGGCGGAACGCGAGCTCGCAGGCGACCAGATAGAACTCCCACATGCGGCAGAACCGCTCGTCGTAGATCGCGGCGATCGCATCGCGGTTGCGCGCGAAGCGCTCGCGCCAGTGCCGGATGGTCTCGACGTAGTGCAGCCGCAGCGTCTCGAGATCGGTGAGCAGCAGCCGCGAGCGCTCGATCGACGGCAGCACCTCGGAGAGCGCGGGCGAGTAGCCGCCCGGGAAGATGTACTTGCGCAGCCAGGCGTTGGTGATGCCCGGACCCTCGGGCCGGCCGATCGCGTGGATCAGCGCCACGCCGTCGGGCGCAAGGCAGCGCGCCACGACGCGGAAGAACGCATCGTATTGCGGCACGCCGACGTGCTCGAACATGCCGACCGAGACGATGCGGTCGAAGGTCTCGGTGACCTCGCGGTAGTCCTGCAGGCGGAAGCGCACGCGTTCGGCGAGGCCCTCGGCGGCGGCGCGCGCGGTCGCCTCGCGATGCTGTTCCGCCGAGAGCGTGATGCCGGTGACGTCGGCGCCGAACTCGCGCGCGAGGGTCAGCGCAAGGCCGCCCCAGCCCGAGCCGATGTCGAGCACGCTGAGGCCCGGGCGCGTCAGCACGAGCTTCGCCGCGATGTGGCGCTTCTTCGCGACCTGCGCCTCCTCGAGCGTCTCGTCGCCGCGCGGGAAATAGGCGCAGGAGTACTGGCGGTCGCGGTCGAGGAACAGGCTGTAGAGGCGCCCGGAGAGGTCGTAGTGGTGCGCGACATTGTGCCGCGCGCGCCCGACCGGATTCGCCTGCTGCAGCCGGCGCAGCCAGGTGCTGACGCGCTCGATCGTGCGCATCGCCGGGTGGCCGCCGCCGCGCTCGAGATTGAGCATCAGCAGGTCGAGCAGGTCGTAGAGCGTCCCGTCCTCGACGGTGAACGCGCCGTCCATCCAGGCCTCGCCGAAGCGGAGCCCCGGATTCAGCGCGATCCGGGTCGGCGCCGCGCCGTCATGGACGCGGATGCAAGCCTGCGGACCCGGCATCCGCCCCGCATAGGCCGTGCGCGATCCGTCCGGCCAGACCACGGTCAGCCGGCCGAGCACGATCACGCGTCTGAGCAGGGTGTCGAGCAGCCGCATCAGCCCCTCTGCCTACCGCCCGGCAAGCGCGGCGCGGTCCGGCGCGCGGTCCGGGATCGACTCGACACATGATACGCCCGCGCGCCGGTCGCGGCCAAGCGCGCGGCAGCAGCGTGGGGGCGCTCAGACCTCGGGCTGCTCGCCCGTCCCGGCGGGCTCCGCGCCGGGCTCGAACAGCTGCTCGGCGAGCAGCGCCTCCTCCTCGACACCGCGCACGGTCTCGCCGCGCGCCTGGCGCTCGGCCTCCTCGGCCGTGCGCGCGACGTTCGCGGTGACCAGGATGATCACCTCCGGGTGCAGCATGACGCGCACCTGATGCAGTCCGAGCGTCTTGATCGGCGTGTCGAGCAGCACCTGCTGGCGCGTGATCGAGAGCCCGCTGCCGGTCGCGGCATCAGCGACGTCGCGCGCCGAGACCGAACCGTAGAGCTGCCCGCCCTCGCCCGCCTGGCGCAGCATCACCACCGCGAGGCCGGTCACGCGCTCGGCGACCCGTTCGGCCTCCTCGCGGCGCTTGAGGTTCTGCGCCTCGAGCTGCGCACGCTCGGTCTCGAAGCGCGCGAGGTTCTCCTTGGTCGCGCGGATCGCCTTCTTGCCGGGCAGCAGGAAGTTGCGGGCATAGCCCGGCTTGACCTTCACCACCTCGCCCATCTGGCCGAGCTTCTCGACCCGCTGCAGCAGGATCACGTCCATCTCAGTCCTCCGGGGGCGTGAGCCCCGTGCCAGGGCGCGGCGGCCCGCCGCGCAGTTTGAGGAAATGCTCGGCCACGCCGAGCCCCGCGAGGCCGACCCCCACGGGAACCGTGAACAGAACGAGCGCGACGTAGAGCGGCCCCAGCATCAGCGGCCGGCCCGGCCGGCCCTGGCTGACCACGTGCACCACCGCGAGGCCCTGGAGCGCGAGCGGAACGGCAAGCATCATCGCCGCCGAGCGCACCGCGAAACCCGCCCCGCCCGGCACCACCAGCGCCGCCACCACCACGCCGGCCGCGAGCTTCCAGTACCAGCCCGGCAGCAGTGCCATCGACCAGCGCGCCGGCGCGGCGATCAGCAGGCCCCGCCGCTCGACCATGCGTTGCGCGATCGAGGCGTTCATCGCCATCACCACGCCGAACCAGAGCGCGAAGGCGAGCGGCTTGATGCGCACCATCATGGCCGCGAAGTCCTCGCCGCCCACCTCCGACGGCGCGCCCATCCGCGTGAGCGCCTGCTCCACGACCGCATGCAGCACGCCCGAGAACCCGCCCGGCTGACCGGCAAACGCAAGCTCCGCGGCCAGCAGCATCGCCGCTGGCCAGAGTGCGAGCATCGCGAAGGGAACCGCGAGCGCGAGCGGCGCGCCCGGCGTCGCCGGCAGCGCCAGTCGCAGCAGCAGCACCGCCGGCATCGCGAACAGCAGCACCCAGGCGATGGTGCCCGGCACTCCGCCGGAGACCGCAGCCACCAGCGCACCCGCCATCACCGCCTGCGCCGCCGCCGGCCAGCCGAAGGCGAGCCCCGCGGCGAACAGCGGGAACGGCGAGAACCAGAACAGCACGGTGCCGAACGGCAGGCCGCGCAGCGCGGCCAGCGCCAGCAGCGCGGAGACCAGCCCCGCCGCCAGCGTTGCCGTGGTGCGCAGCGTCATTGCGTCCGCCGTCCGTGCTCATGGTCCATGCCCACGACCGGCCGATCCGGCCGCGGCCACGCGTCAGGTGTTGATGAGGTAGGGCAGCAGGGCGAGGAAGCGCGCACGCTTGATCGCGACCGCGAGCGCGCGCTGCTTCTTCGCCGACACCGCCGTGATGCGCGAGGGAACGATCTTGCCGCGCTCGCTGATGTAGCGCGAGAGCAGCTTCACGTCCTTGTAGTCGATCGCCGGCGCGTTCGGCCCGCTGAACGGGCAGGACTTGCGGCGGCGGTAGAACGGCCGGCGTGCGCCGACGGCGGTGCGGCGGCCTGCCGGGGCGATGGTCTCGGTGCTGTCGGTCATGGCTCAGTCTCCGGTGGTCTCGCGCGCGGGCCGGTCGCCCCGGTCGCCCCGGTCGGGCCGGTCGCCCCGGTCGGGGCGGTCGCCGCGCGGCGGCCGCGGCCCGCGATCGCCGAACCGGCCGGAGCGCTCGCCGCGCTCCTCGCGCCCGCCGCGGGTCATGATCGCCGACTGCCCCTCCTCCAGCGCCTCGACCCGCACGGTGAGGAAGCGGAGGATGTCCTCGTTCAGCCTGAGCTGACGCTCCATCTCGGTCAGCGCCGGCGGCGGCGCGTCGATGTTCATCAGCAGGTAGTGGCCCTTGCGGTTCTTCTTGATCCGGTAGGCGAGGTTGCGCAGGCCCCAGTATTCCTTCTTGCCCACGCTGCCGCCGCCCTCGCCGATCACCGCGGCCATCTGGTCGGCCAGCCCCTCGACCTGCTGGGGCGTGACGTCGCTGCGCGCGATCAGCACGCATTCATAGAGTGGCATCTCGGTCCCTCCGGCTTCTCTCAGTCCCGCCGCCGGGACGATCCCGATCGGTCAGACGGACATAGCCGGCCGCGTGCCGCGCGGCCGGCAGGGAACCGGCGGGTTATACGCATCGGCGCGGCGGGCGCAAGGACGGGCGCCGATTTCTTGACAGCCCCGTCCCCGCCGCATACCACCGCCGGCCTTCCCGGAAACGCCAGAGAAAGCTCCTGTCATGCCCGTCCGTGCCTTCGTGTTTCCCGGCCAGGGCAGCCAGGCGGTCGGCATGGGGCGCGAGCTCGCCGCCGCCTTCGCCCCCGCCCGCGAGGTGTTCGAGGAGGTGGACGAGGCGCTGAAGCAGAAGCTCTCGGCCCTGATGTTCGAGGGCCCGGCCGAGGCGCTGACGCTCACCGCCAATGCCCAGCCCGCGCTGATGGCGATGAGCCTCGCGGTGGTGCGGGTGATCGAGCACGAGGCCCGCGTGCCGATCGACACGGCGGCGATCCTGGTGGCCGGACATTCGCTCGGCGAGTACTCGGCGCTCGCTGCCGCGGGGGCGTTCGACGTCGCCGCGGCGGCGTGGCTGCTGCGCCTGCGCGGCGAGGCGATGCAGCAGGCGGTGGCACCCGGCGTCGGTGCCATGGCGGCCCTGCTCGGCGTGGAGCTCGACCAGGCGCGGGCGATCTGCGCCGAGGCAGCCCAGGGCGAGGTGGTGGAGGTCGCGAACGACAACGGCGGCGGCCAGGTTGTGATCAGCGGGGCTGCCGCGGCGGTGGAGCGCGCGATCGCGCTCGCCAAGGCGAAGGGGGTGAGGCGGGCGCTGCCCCTGTCGGTCTCCGCACCCTTCCACTGCGCGCTGATGGCGCCGGCCGCGGACGCGATGGCCAAGGCGCTGGCCGCCCAGCCGCCGCGCCCGCCGCTGGTGCCGGTGGTGGCGAACGTCACCGCCCGGCCGGTGAGCGACCCGGTGGAGATCCGCGACCTGCTGGTGCAGCAGGTCACAGCGGCGGTGCGCTGGCGCGAGAGCGTGGCGGCGATGCGGGCCGAGGGCGTGGATACGGTCGTGGAACTCGGCGCCGGCAAGGTGCTGGCGGGTCTGGTGAAGCGGATCGACCCGGACCTCGCGGCGAGCTCGGTCGGCACCCCGGCCGAGATCGAGGCGTTCCTGAAGACGGTGTGACGGTTCTGCCCTCACCCTGACCCTCTCCCGCGTGCGGGAGAGGGAACCCGGTGTCGCCGCAGGGTCCCCTCTCCCCCGCCAGGGGGTGAGGG
>NZ_JBHYDW010000054.1:0-25616 GCF_051860475.1 Elioraea sp.
GGGGGCCGGGGGGCCGGTGTTGGCGCCGCGCTACCCCCCCGAGCGGCGCACCCGCCCGGGGGGCCTCCCCCTGCCCCCCACCCGCGGGAGGGGCACCCACCAGGGGGGCGCGGGGGGCCCTGCGGCCCCCCACTATCCTGTTCTGAGTCGTTCGCGCAGCACGTCGATCGGCAGCAACGTGCCGGCCTCCTCGTAGTGCCAGAAGGTCCAGCCGTTGCACGAGGGCGCATCCTGCACGGCGGCCCCGACGCGATGGATCGATCCGCGCACGCTGCGTGTCCGCACCGTCCCGTCCGCCGCCACCTCGGCGCTGACGCGCCGGTGCCGGTCCCACAGCCGCGCCCCCGGCGCCAGCAGCCCGGCCTCCAGCAGCGCGCCGAACGGCACCCGCGGCGCCTCGCGCTTCGACGGTGTCGCCGTCAGCGTCTCGTCCGCCACCGGATCGATCGCGGCGATCCGCGCCTCGGCCGCCGCCGCATAGCCCTCGTCGCGCTCAATACCGATGAAGCGCCGGTTCAGCCGCCGCGCCACTGCGCCGGTGGTGCCGGTGCCGAAGAACGGATCGAGGATCGTCTCGCCAGGCTGCGTGCTCGCGAGGATCACCCGGTGCAGCAGCGCCTCGGGCTTCTGGGTCGGGTGCAGCTTGCGTCCCTCCGGCCCCTTCAGCCGCTCCGCCCCGGTGCAGAGCGGCAGCGTCCAGTCGCTGCGCATCTGCAACTCGTCGTTCAGCGCCTTCATCGCATCGTAGTTGAAACGGTATCGCGCCTCCTTGTCCCAGGCCGCCCAGATCAGCGTCTCGTGCGCGTTGGTGAAGCGCCGGCCGCGGAAGTTCGGCATCGGGTTGGACTTGCGCCAGACGATGTCGTTGAGGATCCAGAAGCCGAGATCCTGCAGGATCGTGCCGATGCGGAAGATGTTGTGGTAGCTGCCGATCGCCCAGAGCGTGCCGTCGCGGCGGAGCACGCGGCGCGCTTCCGCGAGCCAGGCGCGCGTGAACGCGTCATAGGCGGCAAGGTCGGGGAAGCGGTCCCACGCCTCGTCCACCGCATCGACCAGGCTGTCGTCCGGCCGGCGCAGCTCGCCCTGGAGCTGGAGGTTGTAGGGCGGATCGGCGAACACCGCGTGTACGGAGGCGGGCGGCAGCGACCGCATCACGGAGATGCAGTCGCCGCGCTGCACGCGGTCGAGCGGCAGGTCGAGCTGGCGGCCCATGGAACCCTCGGCGCCACCAGGACGGCGGCGAAGCGCGCATCCTGCGAATCGGCGGAGTCCGCGTCAATCGGCGAGGCGCGCGGCGTCCACGGGGGCGAAGCCGCGCCGGTGATGGGGTGTGGCGCCGAAGGCTACGAGCGCGGCGCGGTGCGTCGGCGTCGGATAGCCGCAATTGGTCGCCCAGCCGTAGTCGGGCCAGCGCGCGTCAAGCCGCCGCATCGCCCGGTCGCGCAGCACCTTCGCCACGATCGAAGCCGCGGCGATCGACAGGCTGACGCGGTCCCCGCCGACCACGCAGCGCACTGCGCAGTCGAAGGAGGGCCCGCGATGACCGTCGATCAGCACCATGTCGGGCGCGGGAGCGAGCCGCGCGACCGCGCGCTGCATCGCCAGATAGGTCGCGCGGAGGATGTTCAGCCGACCGATCTCGGGCACGGATGCCGCACCCACCCCGATCGCCACGTGCCCCTCGCGCCGGGCCGCGTCTAGCAGTCGATACGCCGCCTCGCGCTGCGCCCCGCTCAGACGCTTGCTGTCGTCGATCCGCCGCGCGAGCGCAGCATCGGGACGAACGAGGAACATCACCGCGGCGGCGAAGACCGGCCCGGCGAGTGGGCCGCGCCCCGCCTCGTCCACCCCGGCGATGCGGCCGGCGGCCGCCGCTTCCAGCTCCAGCACCAAGTCGGGGCGGCGTCTCATCCGCCCGCCTGCGCGGCCGCCGCCTGGCTCTCGAGCGCGGCACGCAGGCCGGGATCGAGATTCAGCCGGTGCGCCAGCGCATCGAGATAGGCGCGCTCGGCCGGGTGGTCGGGTGTGGCGGCGAGCCGCGCGGCGAGCCAGAGCTCGGCCGCCTGCTCGGGAGTGGCGGCGGCGGAGGCGATCGCGGCCGGGTCGGACGGCGCGTTCATCGCCTGGAAGATCGCGGCCTTCTCCTCGGCGCCGAGGCCCGATCGCTCGACCGCCTCGAAGATGCGACGGCTCTCCTCGGCATCGACATGGCCATCGGCCTTGGCGGCGCCGATCATTCCCCGGATCAGCGCAAGCGCGAAGGGCTGGCCGTCCGCGCCGGTGGTGGCATGCGGCAGGAAGCGCGCATCGGTCGCGGCGATCTCGCCCGGCTGGGGCGGGGCGGCGGGTACGGCCTGGCCCTGCTGCCAGGACTGCCAGGCGCGAAAGGCGAGCGCGCCGAGCGCGGCCGCGCCGCCATAGCGCGCGACCGTGCCGGCCTTGCCGCCGACCAGCAGCGCGAGGAGCCCGGCGCCGGAGGCCGCACCCGCGAGCCCGCCCGGCACGCCCATGCC
The DNA here is from genome assembly GCF_051860475.1 of Elioraea sp. NCBI lineage: Bacteria > Pseudomonadati > Pseudomonadota > Alphaproteobacteria > Acetobacterales > Elioraeaceae > Elioraea > Elioraea sp. Next base: position 2,514 of record NZ_JBHYDW010000054.1, read on the forward strand.
GGCGAGCGTCTTGTCGGCACCGGAGAGGGCGCCGGCGGCACGGTCGGCCGTGCCGGCACCGAGGAAGCGGTCGAGAAGAGCCTTGGGGTCGATCATGCCCGATTCATACCCGGCCCGGACCGAGTCAGGCCAGCAGTCCCGCGACGAAGTGAGCGAGCCCCGTCTGGCGGGTCCGCTTCAGCCGCTCGGCTGCCAGGATCGAGCGCACGGCGGCGACCGAGAGGTCGAAGTCGCGGTTCACCACCACGTAGCCGTACTCGTCCCAGTGCGCGATCTCGGACGCCGCGCGGTCCATGCGTCGGGCGACCGTCGCGTCATCGTCGAGCCTGCGCGCGCGCAGCCGCCGTTCCAGCTCGGCCATCGAGGGCGGCAGGATGAACACCGACACGACGTCTTCGGGCAGGGACTCGCGGATCTGGCGTGTGCCCTGCCAGTCGATGTCGAACAGCAGGTCGCGGCCGTCGGCGAGGGCAGCCTCCACCGGCGCGCGCGGCGTGCCGTAGCGCGCGCCGAACACCTCGGCGTGCTCGATCAGCCGGCCTTCTCGTGCGGCGGCCAGGAAGGTCGCCTCGTCGACGAAATGGTAGTCCTTGCCGTCCACCTCGCCATCGCGTGGGGCGCGCGTGGTGAGCGAGACCGAGAGGCCGAGATTGGCGTCAGTCACGCGCAACGCCCGGCCGATCGAGGTCTTGCCACCGCCCGAGGGCGAGGAGAGCACCAGCAGCAGGCCGCGCCGCGCGATTCCGTCACTCAAGGTTCTGCACCTGCTCGCGGAACTGTTCGATCGCGGCCTTGAGCGCGAGCCCGGTGGCGGTGAGCGAGGGGGCGGCCGCCTTGCTGCACAGCGTGTTGGCCTCGCGGTTGAACTCCTGGGTCAGGAAGTCGAGCCGCCTGCCGACCAGCGCGCCTTCTGCGAGCAGCGCACGCGCCTGGGCGATGTGCGCGTGCAGCCGGTCGATCTCCTCGCGCACATCCGCCCGCGCGGCGAGCAGCGCCACCTCCTGCGCGAGCCGCTCCTCCGGCAGTTGCGGCACCTGGTCGAGCATTCCCTGCAGCGCGGTCGTCAGCTTGTCGCGCAGCGCGGCGGGCTGGGTGGCGGCGTCGGCCTCGGCCGTCGTCACCAGCGCCTCGATCTCGTCGAGCTTCGCCGCCAGCACCGCGCCGATTCGGCTGCCCTCCTCGCGCCGCGCCTCCGCCAGCGCCTCGATCGCGGCACGGAAGCTTGCGGCGATCGCGCTGCGCCGCGCCTCCTGGACCGCCTCGTCCTCCTCCTCCGCCGCGGGCGGACGCAGCACGCCCGGAAGGGCCAGCACGGATTCCGCGGTGGGCGCGGGGCTGTCAGGGATGCGCGCGCGCACCTGCTCGACCAGGGCGAGTGCCGCGTCCAGCGCCGCCGGATCCAGCGTCGGGCGTGAAGCCGCCTCGTCGTGCCGCACCGTCAGCGCGGCCGAGATGTTGCCGCGCCGGATCAGCTTCTGTGCGGCGTCGCGCAGCGCGGGCTCGACCGCGTCGAGACCGTTCGGCAGGCGGAACCGGACATCGAGGCCGCGCCCGTTCACGCTCTTCACCTCCCACACCCAGGCGATGCCGTGGTCCTCGCCGCGGTGGCGCGCGAAGCCGGTCATCGAGGCGAGCATGGGGGAGGGGTCTGGCATGGGGTGGCGCGTTGTAGCCGCGGGGGGCCAGGATGGGAAGCGAGGGCAGGACGGCGAGAGCCGCGGCCCGAAGGAGCGGGATGATGACGGATGGCGCCGGCGGACGGAGGATCGATCAGGCGTCGCGGGTGATCGCCGCGTCGCCACAGGCCATCTACCGCGCGTTCGTCGACCCGGCGGCCTGGGGGCGATGGCTGCCGCCCGAGGGCATGACGGCGCGCATCGACGCCTTCGATGCGCGACCGGGCGGAACCTACCGGATGGCGCTGACCTACGCCGGAGCCGACCACGCGACGCGCGGCAAGACCTCGCAGGACACCGATGTCGTCGAGGGACGGTTCGTCGAGCTGGTGCCGGACGAGCGGATCGTCCAGCGCGTCACCTTCGTCTCCGAGGATGCCGCATTCGCGGGCGAGATGACGATGACGTGGAGTCTCTCGCCGACGCCTGGCGGAACGAGGGTGACGATCACCTGCGAGGATGTGCCGGAGGGAATACGACCGGAGGACCACGACATCGGGCTGCGCTCGACGCTCAGCGGGCTTGCGGCCTTTGTCGAATGATCACATGACGACATCCGACCATCCAACCCCGTGCTTCGGCTCGGTGCTGATCACCGGCGCCTCCTCGGGGCTCGGCCGCGCCCTTGCGCTGGCCTGCGCCGCACCCGGCACGGTGCTGCATTGTTCCGGCCGTGATGCGGCTCGCCTCGCCGAGGTCGCACAGGCGGCGCGGGACAGGGGCGCAGAGGTACGCGAGGCCGTGCTCGACGTGCGCGACGCCGACGCGATGGCGGCGTGGATCGCCGGCGCCGGCCGGCTCGATCTCGTCATCGCCAATGCGGGAATCTCGGCCGGCACGGGTGGAGGCCAGGCCGAGACGGCCACCCAGACCAGGGCACTTGTCGAGACCAATCTGCTTGGCGTTATGAGCACGGTGCATCCCGCACTCGCGGCGATGCGCGTCCAGGCGCGGGGGCCGGACGGCGTGCGCGGGCGGATCGCGGTGATCGCCTCGATCGCGGGCTTCGTCGCCGCTCCCGGCGCGCCGGCCTACTGCGCGACCAAGGCTGCGGCCGATACCTGGACCGTCGCCACCGCCGCGGTCGCGGCGCGCGACGGCGTCGCGATGACCAGCGCCTGTCCGGGCTACATCCGCACGCCCATGACCGCCGGCAACCGCTTCCCGATGCCGGGGCTGATGGACGCCGAGCGCGCCGCCGCGATCATCCTGCGCGGCGTTGCGCGCGGGCGGCGGCGCGTGGTGTTCCCGTGGTGGCTCGGCCTGATGGCGCGGCTGGTGGGCCTGCTGCCCCCGCGCCTCTCGGCTGCGGTGCTCGGCAGACCGGAGGGCAAGGCGCCGCTGGCCTGATCGGTCAGTCCAGCAACCCGCGCGTGCGGATCGCCGCCGCGACCCGCGCAGCCTCGTCGAGCGGCGTGACGGCGAAGGGCCGCTCCGCCAGCCGCAACGGCCGGACCCGGCCCGCAGTCATCAGGCTCTCGATCATCCGCTCGTGCCGGCCGCGTTCGCGCGTGGCGACGAACACCGGTGCCGCGGTAGCGGCCGCCTCGGCGAGCATCGAGACGGAGTCGCCCGTCACCACGATCGCATCGGCGAGCGCGAGATAGCCGAGATACGGGTTCGGCCCCGCATCGCCCCAGCGGAACAGATGGTTCGGACGGTCCGCAAGCGCCGCGGCGATCAGCGCCGTCGCCTCCGTCCCGGTGCGCCGGCTGGTCGTCACCATCAGCGACGCCTCGGGGAACCGCCGCCGCACGCGCGGGATCAGGCGCGACGCCGTCTCGCGGTCGAGCCCCTCGGCGCGCACAGGCCCGCCGACCAGCACCGCGACGCGCGGCGCGGGCAACGCGGCGAGCTCGGCCCATTCCCCTCGCGCCCGCTCCAGCACGGCCGCCGAGACGCGGTGGCACGCCCCGACGATCTCCAGCACGTTCGATACCGGCGCCGGCCGGTCGTGTCCGCCGACCACCAGCAGGTCGAACCGCGAGGCGCCGAAGCCCGGGCGCATCGCATGCACCGTGCGCACGCCGCGCCGGCCGAGCCAGAGCGCGACCGGCGCCGACCGCCGCCCCGCGGAAATCACGAGCTTCGGCCAGGGCGGGGCGATCCGTGCGCGCGCGCCGGCGTCGAGCCCCGCGAGCGTCGGCCACGGCCACGGCACCCGCGCGAGCGCCGACCAGCCGAGCGGCACCACCCGGAACGGCGCGCCCAGCCGTTCGGCGATGCCCAGCGCCTGGTTCGCTGTCCCCGGCCGCGGATCGGCCAGCACCCAGACCGGCTCGGTTGTGCCCCCGTTCACGCGCGGCTACGTAGGCTGATCCGCTCGAAGGGGACCCGCATGTCCGACCGTCACGCCTCCGACTGGGACCGCGACGCGGCGCTGATCACCGCCCGCATCCTGCTCGACATCAAGGCTGTCAATTTCCGCCCCGAGGAACCCTACACCTTCACCTCGGGCTGGAAATCGCCCGTCTATATCGACTGCCGCAAGATCATCTACTTCCCGCGCGCGCGCACCAAGATCAGTGACCTCGCGGTCGAGAAGATCGGCCGGCATGTCGGCTACGAGACCTTCGACGTGGTGGCGGGCGGCGAGACCGCCGGCATTCCCTTCGCCGCCTGGATCGCGGATCGCATGCTCACGCCGATGGTCTATGTGCGCAAGAAGCCGAAGGGCTTCGGCCGCAACGCGCTGATCGAGGGCGACGTGCCCGAGGGCCAGCGCACCCTGCTGGTCGAGGATCTCACCACCGACGGGCAGTCGAAGATCCGCTTCTGCCAGGCGCTGCGCGACGCCGGCGCGATCGTCAACCACACCTTCGTGGTGTTCTACTACGGCGTCTTCCCCGGCAGCTTCGAGCAGCTCAAGGCGATGAACATCGGCCTGCACCATCTCTGCACATGGTGGGACGTGCTCGAGGTCTGCCGCGCGCACCCCTATTTCAGCGACGCGGCGCTGGCCGAGGTGCGCAGGTTCCTCGACGACCCCGTGTCCTGGTCGAAATCGCATGGCGGCATCGGCAGCGCCGAGGAGGCGCGCGCGAAGGAGGAGGCGTGAGTGTGCTAGGCTCGCACGTGCACAGGAGGCGGACGCATGAGCGCCATGGTGAAGCGGACCGTTGAACTGCCGGAGCAGGTCGATCGCGCGATCGACCAACTGGCCCGCGCGCTCGACCGGCCCGCGGACTCCGTGGTCGCCGAAGCCCTCGCGAGCCACGCCGCGCAGACCTTCGCGCTGATGGCGCGCCTTGCCGAGGCCGAGGCGGATGCCGCCGCCGGCCGCACCGTCTCGCACGCAGAGGCGATGGCGCGCCTCGATTCCCTGATCGCCGGCATCAGGCCCGACACGGCACGGTGAGCCTGCGCTGGACCGACGGTGCCTTGGCCGAACTGCTCGATGCGGTCGCCTTCATCGCCCGGGACAATCCCCACGCGGCAATCCGCATTGCCGCACGCATCCGCCGCAGCGCCGGACAACTCGACGGCCTCCCCTTTCTCGGCAAGACTGGACGCCGGCCCGGCACGCGCGAACTCGCCGTCGCTGGTACTCCCTACACGATCGTGTACAGTCTGACCGGCGAGGACGTGCTCATCCTTTCGGTCTGGCACGGAGCACGCGCATGGTCCTACGGACAGCCCTGACCGCCCTTGCCCTGCTCGCCCTCCCCGTGGCGGCACAGGCGCGTGACCAGCTCACCATCGGCCTCACCCAGTACCCGGCTACGCTTCATCCCTCGATCGAATCGATGGCGGCGAAGTCCTACGTGCACGGCTTCACGCTACGCCCGATCACCACCTACGACGCGGATTGGCGGCTCGCCTGCATGCTCTGCACCCACCTGCCGACCATCGAGGGCGGCGACGCCGTGCGCGAGACCGCCCCCAACGGCAACCCCGGCATCCGCGTCACCTACCGCCTGCGCGAGAACGCCCGCTGGGGCGACGGCACGCCGATCACCGCCGAGGACATCGTCTTCGCCTGGGAGGCCGGGCGCGAGCCCGCCACCGGCATGGGCCCGGCCGAACTCTACCGCTCGCTCCATCGGATCGTTGTCGTCGATCCGCGCACCGTCACGCTGCACTTCGACAAGCTCACCTTCGCGTACAACGCCATCAACGACCTCCGCCCACTTCCCGCGCATCTCGACCGCGCGATCTGGCAGGAGGACGCGCGCGCCTACCGCACCCGCACCCTCTACGACCGCGACCCCACCCGCCCCGGCCTCTGGTCCGGCCCCTACCGCGTCGCCGCGCTGACCACCGGCGCCTCGGTCACGCTCGAGCGCAACGAGCAGTGGTGGGGCGATCCACCCGCCTTCCGCCGCGTCGTCATCCGCACCATCGAGAACACCACCGCGCTCGAAGCTGCCCTGCTCGCCGGCCAGATCGACATTATCGCGGGTGAACTCGGCCTCACCCTGGATCAGGCGATCGCGCTCGAACGCCGCGCCGGCAACCGTTTCCGCATCCACTACCAGCCCGGACTGATCTACGAGCACATCGATCTCAACCTGGACAATCCCGCCCTCGCCGACGGCCGTGTACGAGAGGCGCTGCTGCGAGGCATCGACCGCAAGCAGATCGTCGAACGGCTGTTCGACAACCGCCAGCCGGTCGCGCACTCCTTTGTCAACCCGCTCGACTGGATGCACGACGAGTCGCTGCCGACGACTCCCTTCGATCCCGACGGCGCGCGGCACCTGCTCGAACAGGCAGGCTGGCGCCCCGGCCCCGACGGCATCCGCCGCAACGCCGCCAGCGAGCGCCTCTCCTTCGAGCTCATGACCACCGCCGGCAATCGCTCCCGCGAACTGGTCCAACAGGTGCTGCAAGGCATGTGGCGCCAGATCGGCGTTGACGTACGCATCCGCAACGAACCGCCGCGCGTGTTCTTCGGCGAGACCGTCTCCAAGCGCCGCTTCCAGGCCATGGCGCTGTTCGCCTGGATCTCCTCGCCCGAGAACGTGCCGCGCACGACGCTCCATTCCACCGAGATTCCCACGGAGGCACGCAACTGGTCCGGCCAGAACTACACCGGCTTCCGCAACCAAGAGATGGACGACCTGATCGAGAACCTGCCGCTCACACTCGACCGCGACGAACGCAAGCCGATGTGGCGCCGCGTGCAGGAGATCTACATGACCGAACGGCCGGTGCTGCCGCTGTTCTTCCGCTCCGACGCTCATGTCTGGCCGCGCTGGCTCGATGGCGTGCGGCCGACCGGACACCTCGCGCCGTCGTCGATGTGGGTCGAGCAGTGGCGAGTTACGCAATGAAGAACGCAGGGGCTCCGCCCCTGCACCCCGCTGGGGCCTGAGGCCCCAGACCCCCCATCCATGCTCAGACTGATCGGCCAACGCCTCCTCCAGAGCGCCGTCACCGTCGCCATCCTGTCCTTCGCCGCCTACGCGCTGATCGGACTCATGCCCGGCGATCCGATCGACCTCGCCATCGCCGGCGACCCGCGCCTTTCCGCCGAGGACGCGGCACGGCTGCGCGCCCTGCACGGGCTCGACCAGCCGCTCGTCAGCCGCTACCTCGCCTGGGCGGCAGGCGCGCTGCAAGGACAGTTCGGCTTCTCGCGCCTCTTCGCCGCGCCCGCCCACGAGGTGCTCGGCAACGCGCTGCTGAACTCGCTCGCGCTGCTCCTGCCGACCACCATCCTCTCGGCGCTGATCGGCGTCAGCTTGGGCATCCTCGCCGCCCGCCGCCCGCGCGGCGCGCTCGACTACGCCGTCAACGCCATCGCCTTCGCCGGCATCTCCATGCCATCGTTCTGGCTCGGCATCCTGCTCATCATCCTGTTCGCCGTCACCCTCGGCTGGCTGCCCGCCGGCGGCCCGCCCGACAGGCCGGGGCTCGCCGCCTGGCTCAGCCACCTCGCCCTGCCCGGGCTGACCCTCACCGTGCTCGGCCTCGCGAGCTACGCGCGCCAGACCCGCGCCGCCATGATCGACGCACTGCGCAACCTCTACATCCGCACCGCCCGTGCCAAGGGCGCCCCCGAACGCCGCGTGATCCTCAACCACGCGCTGCCCAACGCCTCGATCCCGATCATCACCGTCGCCGGGCTCGACTTCGCCACCCTCGTCTCCGGGGCGCTGATCGTCGAAGCCGTGTTCGCCTGGCCGGGCATGGGCAAGCTCATCTACGACGCCATCCTCGGCAACGACTACAATCTCGCGCTGCTCGCGCTGATGCTGACCGCGATCGTGACGCTGCTCGCCAACCTTCTCGCCGACCTCGCGCAGCTGGCGATCGACCCGCGCATTCGCTCATGAACAGCCGCGCGCTGACCCGCTTCCTCGCCCACGGCGCCGGGGCCGCCTCGGCCGTGATCCTGCTCGGCCTCGCGCTCGCGGCCCTCGCAGCACCGCTGGTCGCCGACGTCATGGGCCACGACCCCTTCACGCCCGACCTGTTCAACCGGTTCCAGCCCGCCTCCGCCACGCACCCGCTCGGCACCGACGAACTCGGCCGCGACCTGCTGCTGCGCCTGCTCTACGGCGCGCGCGTCTCGCTCACCGTTGGCCTCGCCGCCGCACTTGCCTCCGCCGCCATCGGCCTTGCGATCGGGCTCGCCGCCGCCTGGTTCGGCGGCCTGATCGACGCTGTGCTCATGCGCCTCGCCGACGGGCTGATCGCGCTGCCGGCGCTGCCGCTCCTGATCGTGCTCGCTGCCGTCGATCCCGGCCAGCTCGGCCTGCCGCGTGACGTCGCCGCGCTCGACCTGATCCGCATCGTCGTCATCATCGCGATCTTCGGCTGGGTGAAGGTCGCGCGCATCACGCGCGGTGCCGCCCTCTCGATCCTGCGCATGGACTATGCGCGCGCTGCGGTCGCACTCGGCGCCTCGACGCCGCGCCTGCTGTGGCGCCACGTCGCGCCAAACCTCGCCGCGCATGTCGCGGTCGCGACCACGCTGACGGTCGGCAATGTCATCCTGGTTGAGAGCGTGCTGTCGTTCCTGGGCCTCGGCATCCAGCCACCCATCCCCTCCTGGGGCAACATGCTCGCGAACACGCAGGAGCTGGTGTTCGCCGCCCCGATGGCCGCCGTCTGGCCGGGACTGGCGATCTTCATCACCGTGGTCGCCACCAACTTCGCTGGCGATGCGCTCGCTGATGCGCTCGATCCCCGCGCGGAGCTCAGCCGCGGCTGAACTGCAACAGAAACTTCGCCGCAGCGTCACCAAGCTTCCTTCGCTCCCCGAATACAACCGATACGCGCGCTCAGCGCGTACAATCGAAGGGAGCGATCGATGACTGACCAGATCACCGTCGTCCATGACGACGGCGAGGGCGATGAGCCCGTCTGCAACACCTCCGCCAACCCCACCTTTGCCGCCATCATCCAGACGCGGCTGTCGCGCCGCGGCGCGCTGCTCGGTGGGCTGACCGCCGCGCTCGGCGCGATGTTCGTGCAGCCGGGCACGGCCGCGGCCCAGGCCGCCGCACCGTCCGAGGCGATGCTCGGCTTCGCCGCCGTGCCGGTCTCCGAGACCGACACCATCGTCGTGCCGCCCGGCTACACGGCGCGCACCATCACCGCCTGGGGCGAGCCGATCACTGGTGCCATGCCGGCCTTCAGCCCGAGCAACACCGGCGCCGAGCAGGCGCAGCAGATCGGCCAGCACCATGACGGGATGCATTTCTTCCCGATCGAGGGCCGCTCGCCCGACCAGGGCTCGTCGACCGACGGCCTGCTGGTCATGAACCATGAGTATGTCGAACCGCGCTTCCTGCACGCCTCGATGCGCGGCGGCAAGTACAGCGCCAGCGCCGTGCGCCTTGTCGGCGGCAAGCGAGACAGCGACGAGGTGCTGAAGGAGCTGAACGCCCATGGCGTGGCGGTGGTGCGCATCGCGCAGCAGGCGGATCGCACCTGGAAGGTCGTGCCCGACCCGCGTAATCGGCGCATCACCGGGCTCACGCCGATGGAGATCGGCGGCCCCGTGCGTGGCAGCGCCTTCGTGCGCACCAAGTACAGCCCCGAGGGCACGCGCACGCGCGGTACACTGAACAACTGCGCGCACGGCGTGACGCCCTGGAACACCTACCTCACCTGCGAGGAGAACTGGGCCGGCTACTTCCGCAACGGCACGGTGGTGGACCAGAAGCCCGACCTGCCGCGCGAGCACGCCCGCTACGGCGTACGCACCGAGCGCTCGCGCTACGCCTGGGACCTTGCCGTTAGCGGCGCAGACGAGTTCGCCCGCTTCGACGCGACCAGCCGCGGCACTGACGCGACCCAGGACTACCGCAACGAGCCCAACGCCTTCGGCTGGGTCGTCGAGTTCGATCCGTTCGATCCGAACAGCGTGCCGGTGAAGCGCACCCATCTCGGCCGCTTCGCCCATGAGGGCGTGGTGTTCGGCCCGGTGGCCGAGGGCAAGCCGGTGGCCGCCTATGCCGGCGACGACGCGATCAACGAATACATCTACAAGTTCGTCTCGGCGCGGCCCTATCAGGCGGCGAGCGCGACCGGCGCGCTGCTGGATGAGGGCACGCTTTACGTGGCGAAGTTCAACGACGACGGCACTGGCGAGTGGCTGGCGCTGGCGCCTGGCCAGAACGGGCTGACCCCCGAGAACGGCTTCGGTTCGCTCGCCGAGATCCTGGTCAACACCCGTGCGGCCGCCGACAAGGCGGGGGCGACCAAGATGGACCGGCCCGAGTGGGGCGCGGTCGATCCGCGCGACGGGCGGGTGTACTTCACCCTCACCAACAACTCGCGCCGCGAGGAGAACCAGGTGAACGCCGCCAACCCGCGCGCGCGCAACCTGTTCGGCCACATCATCCGCTGGCGCGAGGCGAATGACGACCACGCGGCCACGCGCTTCACCTGGGACCTGTTCGTGATCGCCGGCCCGCAGGACAACAGCCGCGACCTCGCCGGCCAGCCGCTGACCGCCGACAGCATCTTCGCCTGCCCCGACGGGCTCTGGTTCGACGCCGCCGGGCGGCTCTGGATCCAGACCGATATCGGCGAGAGCGCGATGAACCGCGGGCCGCTCGCGCCGTTCGGCAACAACCAGATGCTGGCAGCCGATCCGGTCAGCGGCGCGATCAAGCGCTTCCTCACCGGGCCGCGCGGCCAGGAGATCACCGGCGTGATCACCACGCCGGACCGGCGCACCATGTTCATCAACGTGCAGCATCCGGGCGCCACGACCTCGGCCGATGACTTCGAGGCCGGGCGGCTGACCAGCCACTGGCCGGACGGCGAGGGCGTGCCGCGCTCGGCGACCGTCGTGATCACCAAGGACGACGGCGGCATCATCGGCACGTGACTCGGGCCGTCCCCTCACCCTGACCCTCTCCCACCACGGTGGGAGAGGGAATCCTGTGGCGAGGTGCGTGCCCTCTCCCGCCGCGCGGGAGAGGGACAGGGTGAGGGGCTATCCCCCGATCGCCCCGCCCGCTTCGCGCGCGATCGCAATCACCGTGGTGCGCGGCGGCACGGCCGGCTCGAAGGCCGGCCAGCGCGTCGCCGGGCGGGTGAAGTCGGCCCCGTCCTCGGCACCCGGCGTGCGCACGGCGCTGAACAGCGTCGCGGCATCCGGCGACAGCCGCACCCCGCCGATGCGCGCCGCGCGCGGCGCGGCGTAGAGCAGGTTCAGCACGCCGCGGCTCGCCCCGGCGGCGGTGCCGCACACGTAGATCCCGTCGGCGATCCCGGTCGTGCGCTGGAGCGCACCCTGCGCCGTGCCGATCAGCAGCCGGCCGCGCGGATCGACCTCCAGCACCGCCGGTGCGGCCAGCCAGACCTGGGTGCCGGTGCCGTAGCGCGCGGTCGCACCCGGCTGGCGCGGATCGCCGCCCAGGATCAGCACCGCGCCCGAGGCCGTCTCCGCCGCGTGGTCGCCGTTCGCGGGCCGGATCTCCACCACGTGGCCGAACGAGTTGATCGCGCGCGGGTTCAGGGCGTCGCTGCGCCCGCCGCGCTGCGGATTGCCGCGGCAGGCGAGGAAGAGCCGCCCGTCCGGGTGCACCGCGAGCCCGGCCGGCCGGTCGAACGGCGTCGCCCCGGCAGCCTGCGCGGCCGCGCGGGCATCGATCAGCGCCTCCGCCGTCGCAGGCAGCGGGCGCCACGTCAGCGTCGCGTTCTCGACCCGCGCGACCGCGAGCTGGCCCTCGTCCAGCAGCGTCGTATTGGCCTCCGCGCCTTCGCCATCGGGCGCGCGCGCGGCGATGAAGCGGTAGAGGAAGCCGTCGGCCCGCGCCTCGCTCAGATAGAGCACCGGCCTGCCGTCGGCGGCACGCGCGACCGCGACGTCGTCCTTGGCGAAACGCCCGGGCGCGGTGTGCTTGACCGGCACCGAGGTCGGGCTCAGCGGATCGAGCTCCACCAGCCAGCCGAACCGGTTCGCCTCGTTGCCCACGCCACCGCGCCACGCGGCGAGCTCGGCGGTTGCGTCGCCTTCGGCCAACAACACCGTGCCCCAGGGAGTGCTGCAGCCGCCCTCGGCGCGCAGCACGCCGCGCGCGGCCGTGCCGGAGGGATCGTCCCCGGTCTGCAGGCGCGCGTTGCTGGCCGCCGGCCCGGCGAAGCGGCAAAGCGTGGTCGCGGTGATGCGGCGCGCCTGATACCCGCCGTCGACGATCACCCAGCGGCCGCCCGCCCACATCAGGTTGATCAGCGAGGCCCCGACCATGCCCTGCTCGACCGGCGGCATCGCCTGAAGCGAGGGGAAGGCCATCGCCGGATCGACCCGCGCATGGGTCGCAACCAGGATCAGCCGGGGCACGTTGTCCGCCGCTGTCGGCGCCGGGCGCACGGCGACCACGCGGCCGTCCCAGCCGAACTGCGCGGCGGCCGCATCGGGCGTCGGCACATTCGGGTTCCAGGCGGGCGCGTCGAACGACACCCGGTCGCCCCAGCGGATCAGCACGTCGCGCCGGTAGCCGCGCGCGATCCGGTCATCCAGCATCACCGGCTGGCTGACATCCGCGACGTCCGAGACGATCGACTGCGCAAGCGCCGGGGCCGCGACCGCCGCGGCACCCGAGGCGAGCAGGGCGCGGCGGTTCAACATCAGTCCTCCTCGATCGGTGGCGGAGTGTGAACGCGCACCGGCGGGACGGGTTCCGTCCAGCGCTCGATCTCGACGAGACACGACTGCGCGACCGGCCCCTGGCCGAGCCGGGACGTGCCCTCGTCGCGCGTCAGCACGTTCGGGTTGCCGTGCACGCAGAGCGCACCCGGCGCGCCCGGCTCGAGCGGATCGAGCCAGGCACCGGTCGCCATCGCCACCACACCGGGGCGGACCCCCTCCGTCACGACCGCGCCGCCGAGACAGGCGCCGCGGTCGTTGAAGATGCGCACCACGTCGCCCGTCTCGATGCCGCGCGCGGTGGCATCCACCGGCCCGATCAGGATCGGCTCGCGCCCCGCCACCTTCGAGGCGAGGCTGACCCGGCCCTGGTCGAGCTGCCCATGCAGCCGGGTCGCCGGCTGGAACGACAGCAGATGCAGCGGGAAGCGCGCGGCCTCCGGCGCGCCGAGCCACTCCCTGGGCTCCATCCACACCGGATGGCCCGGGCAGTCGTCGTAGCCGAAGCCCGCGATCGTTTCGGAGTAGAGCTCGACCTTGCCCGAGGGCGTGTTCAGCGGCTCGGCGTAGGGGTCCTCGCGGAACCCCTCGAACAGCACGAAGGGGCGCTCGGGCGGGGTGAACTCCAGGTGGCCCGCGTCCCAGAACCCGTCGAAATCGGGCGTCTCGACGCCGGCGGCGGTCCAGCCCGCGCGCTCGGTGTCGTAGAGGTGGCGCAGCCACGCGCCCTCGTCGCGCTGCTCGGTGTAGCGCTCGCGCACGCCGAGCGCATCACAGATGTCGGCGAAGATCGCGACGTCGTTGCGCGCCTGGCCCTGCGCCGGCACCGCCTGCTTCATCGCCATCACGAAGCGGTCGCGCGAACTCGCGCCGATGTCGTTGCGCTCCAGCGTGGTGGTCGCCGGCAGCACGATGTCGGCGTGTCGGGCGAGGGCGGTCCACCACGGCTCGTGCACGACGATCGTCTCGGCGCGTGCCCAGGCGCGCAGCAGCCGGTTGAGATCCTGATGGTGATGGAACGGATTGCCGCCCGCCCAGTAGATCAGCTTCGTGTCGGGATAGGTGATCCGCTTGCCGTTGTACTCGCAGATGTCGCCCGGCTTCTCCAGCATGTCGGTGACGCGCGCGACCGGGATGAACAGCCCCGTTGGGTTGCGCCCGGCCGAGAGCGCGGGCACCGGCAGGTCGTGGCGCGGATTGCCCACGCCGTTGATCGAGCCGTAGCCGAAGGTGAAGCCGGTGCCGGGCTTGCCGATGCCGCCGGTGATCGCGGCGAGTGCCACCGTCATCCAGTAGGGCTGCTCGCCGAAGTCCTGGCGCTGGATCGACCAGGCCGAGGTGATCATGGTGGGTTCGGTGGCGATCGCGCGCGCGAGCTCCACGATCGTCTCGGCCGAGACTCCGGTGATCGGCGCGGCCCACTCGGGCGTCTTCGGCAGCCCGTCGGACTCGCCGAGGATGTAGGCGCGCAAGGTCGGCCAGCCGACGCAGTGGGTGGCGAGGACGTCCTTGTCCTCGCGGCCTTCCGTGACGATCACATGGGCCATCGCCAGCATCAGTGCGGTGTCGGTGCCGGGGCGGATCGGCAGCCACTGGGCGCGAAGGAAATCCGGCGTGTCCTGGCGCAGCGGCGAGACGTTGACGATGCGCAAGCCGGCCGCGCCCGCCTCGCGCAACCAGCGTCGGTACTGGCCCTCGCCGGCGCCGCCCGAGCATACCTCGCCGTTCTTCAGCGGCAGCCCGCCGAAGCAGAGCAGCACGCGTGCGTTGGCGATGATCGAGGGCCAGTCGGTGGCGGGGCCGGTGATGCAGTCGTTGGTGCCGACGATGTGCGGCATCAGCGTCATGCCGGCGGCGTAGGAGTAGTTGGTGAGCTGGCCGGTGCAGCCGCCGAGCGCGTTGAGGCAGCGATGCAGCTGCGTGCGCGCGTGGTGGAACCGCCCCGCACTCGACCAGCCATAGGAGCCGCCGAAGATCGCAGTGTTGCCGTGCGCCTGCCGCACCCGGTCGAGCTCGCCCGCGACCAGCCGGATCGCGGTGTCCCAGTCCACCGGCACGAACGGATCGCCGCCGCGCAGGTGCCCTGCGCGCTGCCCGGCAAGCCAGCCCTTGCGCACATAGGGTCGGTCGATGCGGCACGGCGCGTGGATGATGTCGGGCACGCTCTCGATCAGCGAGCCGGGGAAGCGGTCGCGCGCGAACGGCCGGACGGCGGTGACGCGCCCGTCCTCGACCAGCGCGTCGAAGGCGCCCCAGTGGCTGGAATGGGGAACGGCGACGGTCATGGGCGGGGCCCTCCTCAGGCGGGGTCAGGATCACCATGCGCGGCGGGCCAACGCAAGCCCCGGGCCCGGGGTTCCGCACGCTCGGTTGCGCGCCTAGACTGGCCACCAGCCAAGGAGAACCCGATGACCCCGCCCTATGCCGCCAACAGCGCTGCTGCACGCGACGTCGCCAACGTGCTGCACCCCTACACCGACCTGAAGTCGCATCTCGACACCGGGCCGCTGGTGATCGCACGCGGCAAGGGCGTGCGCGTCTGGGACGATGCCGGCAAGGAATACATCGAGGCGATGGCGGGGCTGTGGTGTGCAGCCCTCGGCTTCGACAACGAACGGCTGGTGCAGGCCGCCGTGAAGCAGATGCGCGAGCTGCCCTACTACCACGGCTTCACCGGCCGGTCGCACACGCCGATGATCGATCTCGCCGAGATGCTGATCCAGCGCGCCCCTGTGCCGATGAGCAAGGTGTTCTTCGCCAATTCCGGCTCGGAGGCGAACGATTCGGCGATCAAGATGATCTGGTATGCCAACAACGCCTGGGGCCGGCCGCAGAAGAAGAAGATCATTGGTCGCGTGCGCGGCTATCACGGCATCACCATCGCGTCGGGCTCCGCCACCGGCCAGGCGGCCAACCACAAGGCGTTCGACCTGCCGCTGCCGGGCTTCATCCACACGCTCTGCCCGACCTACTACCACGAGGGCAGGGAAGGCGAGACCGAGGAGCAGTTCAGCCTGCGCTGCGCCGAGGAGCTCGAGACGCTGATCCTCGCCGAGGGGCCCGACACGATCGCGGCGATGTTCTGCGAGCCGATCATGGGCGCGGGCGGCGTCGTCGTGCCGCCGCGCGGCTACTTCCAGGCGATCCAGAAGGTGCTGAAGAAATACGACATCCTGCTGGTCGCCGACGAAGTGATCTGCGGCTTCGGCCGCACCGGCAACTACTGGGGCACCCAAACCTATGGCATGGAGCCCGACATCCTGGTCTGCGCTAAGGCGCTGTCGAACTCGTTCCTGCCGATCTCGGCGGTGATGGTGAACGAGCGGGTGTTCGACGGGCTCGCGGCCAAGAGCCACGAGATCGGCACCTTCGGCCACGGCTTCACCTATTCCGGCCACCCGGTGCCGGCGGCGGTGGCGATCGAGACGCTGAAGATCTACGACGAGATCGACATCGTCGGGCATGTGCGCGAGGTCGGCGCGCATTTCCAGGCGGAGCTGCGCCGCCGCTTCCAGGACCATCCGCTGGTCGGCGAGGTGCGCGGCATCGGCCTGATCGGCGCGGTCGAGCTGGTCGAGGACAAAGCCAAGCGGCAGAACTTCGCCCCTTCCCGCAAGGCCGGCGCGAAACTCGTCAAGCTCGCCGAACAGCACGGTCTGATCAGCCGCGCGATGGTGCTCGACAGCATCGGCTTCTCGCCGCCGCTGGTGATCACCAGGGCCGAGATCGACGACATGCTCGACCGGTTCGGCCGGGCGCTCGACGAGCTCGCCGTGCAGCTCCGCCGCGAGGCGATCGCGCCGGTGGGGTAAGGCCCTGCCGGCAGCGCAACGGTTGCGCTGCCGGGCGGTTAGCCGTGAATTAAGGAGCCGCCGTCATCGTCCCCGCCATCAAGGAAGGCGGAGTTGACGATGACGGCGCTGAGGAACCTGCCGATTGCCGGGAAGCTTGCCCTGTCGGCAGGCGTGACATTGCTGCTCATGGCGGCGCTGGTGGTGGGCGTGATGCGCGGCCTCGACCTGATCGAGGGCGCGGGCCAAGCCCATGCCGAGGCGGTGGCCCACGAGTCGCAGGCCCGCGGGGCGATCGCCTCGCTCCGTTCGGCCCCGACCTTCAGCCGCGACATCCAGGTGGCGCAGTCCGTGCCCGCGATCGACACGGGGGAGCGTGGTGCCGTCGCGGCCGCCCAGGAGGCGACCGCGGCACTCGCCCGCATCGCCGCCGACGAGACCGATGCCGCGCGGCGCAGCCTGGTCGCCGAGACCACCGCGGCGGTGGAGCGCTACGTTGGGGCCGTGCGCGGCCTGGCTGCGATGCGGCGCGAACAGATCACGCTGCGCGACGAGCAGTTCATCCCGGGCGGCGAGACCTTCGCCTCGCGCCAGGAGGCGACGATCGCCGGCGCGGAGCTCGACGGGCTCGATCCGGTGACCGAGGGCGAGCTGAAGAACCGCCTCGCCGGCGTCGGCACGGCGGTCGCCGACCTGCGCATCGCCACCACCCAGTATCTGGCCACCGGCGAGGACATCCAGGCGGTGATCCTGCGCCGGGCCGGGCTGACCGCGCGCGCCGCGATGGACGGCGCGTTGCAGATCAACGTTTCGAACGGGCTCGCCGGCGAACTCCGGACCCTCGACGAGGCGCTGCGCTCCCTGTCCGACACGGCCCAGGGGCTCGCCGCGATCTCCGCGCGCATGCTGGCGCATGAGCGTGAGCAGACCGAGCCCGCGCGGGTCGAGGCCGAGGCGGCGCTCGCCCGGCTGGTGGCGGCGTATTTCACGCAGCAGGAGGCGATGGACGCGGCCGCCGAGGTGGCGATGGCCGATGTGCATCAGGTGCTGGTGTGGCTTGCCGCGGCGATCGCGGCGCTGATGGTGCTCGGCGCCTTCCTGACCTCGCGCGCGGTGGCGCGGCCGATCCGTGGCATCACCGAGGCCCTGGCGCGCATCGCCGCCGGCGAGACCGCGTTCGCGGTCGGCTTCCAGGGCCGCAAGGACGAGATCGGCCGGATGGCCGAGGCGACCGAGCGGCTGAAGGGCGAGGTCGAGCGCGCGTTTGCCCAGGGGCAGATGCTCGAGCAGCTGCCGACCGCGGTGATGGTGGCCGATCCGCGCCAGGATTTCCGCATCAGCTACGTGAATGCCGAGACACGGCGCCTGTTCGGCGGTCTCGAAGATGTGGTGAAGGTCAGGGCCGATGCGCTGGTCGGGCAGACCATCGACGTGCTGTATCGCGATCCGGCGCCTATGCGCGCGATCATTTCCGATCCGGCGCGGCTGCCGCATGCGGAGCGTATCAAGGTCGGGGAGGAGACGATTGCGCTGCGCGTGAGTGCCCTGACCGACCAGCACGGCGGCTATGCCGGTGCGATGCTGACCTGGACCGTGATCACGGCTCAGGCGCGCATGGCCGACGACTTCGAGGCCTCGGTGGGCAAAGTGGCGCGTTCGGTTGCCGCCGCGGCCGAGGGCATGAAGGGCACCGCCGAGTCGCTCTCCGAGGTCGCCTCCGATACCGGCAAGCGGGCGGTCGCGGTGGCGGCCGCCACCGAGCAGGCGAGCAGCAACGTGCAGACCGTCGCCGCATCGGCCGAGGAACTCGCGGCCTCGGTGCAGGAGATCAGCCGCCAGGTGGCCGAGAGCACGGCGATCGCCTCGCGCGCCGCGTCCGAGGCGGAGGCCACCGACGCCACCGTGAAGGGGCTGGCCGAGGCGGCGGCAAAGATCGGCGACGTGGTGCGGCTGATCAGCGACATCGCCGGCCAGACCAACCTGCTGGCGCTGAACGCGACGATCGAGGCGGCGCGCGCTGGCGAGGCGGGCAAGGGCTTCGCGGTGGTGGCCTCGGAGGTGAAGAATCTCGCGTCCCAGACCGCCAAGGCGACCGAGGAGATCGCCGCGCAGATCACCACGATGCAGGGGGCGACGGATGCCGCGGTGGGGGCAATCCGTTCGATCGGCGAGACGATCGGCCGGATGAACGCGATCGCCGCTTCGATCGCGGTGGCGGTGGAGCAACAGGGTGCGGCGACGCAGGAGATCGCGCGGTCCGTGCAGCAGGCGGCCGTGGGCACCTCGGAGGTGTCGGCGACGATTGGCGGGGTGACGCAGGCGGTGGATCACGCGGGCGGCCAGGCCGCGCAGGTGCTGGACGCCGCGAACGCGTTGACAGGCGAGGCGGCAACGCTTCAGACGGAGGTGGTGCGCTTCCTGACGGCGATCCGCGCGGCGTAGTCAGACGATCCGATCGGGGGGCTCGCGCCCGGCGAACACCGCGTCGAGATTGTCGAGCGCGCGGAACCCCATGGCGTTGCGCGCCTCGACGGTGGAACTGCCGAGATGCGGCAGCAGCACCGCGTTCGCGCACTCCAGATAGCCGGGATCGAGGCGCGGCTCGTTCTCGTACACATCGAGCCCGGCGAAGGCGACGTGGCCGGTCTTCAGCGCCGCGATCAGCGCCGCGTCGTCCACCAGGCTGCCGCGGCCGGTGTTCACCACCACCGCGCTGGGGCGCAACAGCGCGATCCGCTCGGCGTTCAGCCAGCCGCGCAGGCTCTCGCCGCCGGGAGCCGTGAGCGCGAGGATGTCGATCGCCGTCAGCATCGAGGCCGGGTCGCTGTGATAGGTCGCGCCGTCCTCCAGCGCCGGCTCGAGCCGGCTGCGGTTGTGGTAGTGCACCTCCATCAGGAAGCCGCGCGCCATGCGCGCGACCGCCCGGCCGATCCGTCCCATGCCGAGGATCCCCAGCTGCTTGCCGCTCACCTGCATGCCGAGCAGCTGCGTCGGCGCCCAGCCCTGCCATTGCCCCGAGCGCACCAGCCGCTCGCCCTCGCCGGCCCGGCGCGCGGCGGCCAGGATCAGCAGCATGGTCGTCTCGGCGGTCGCCTCCGTCAGCACGTCCGGTGTGTTGGTCACGACGATGCCGCGCGCCTTCGCCGCGTCGAGGTCGATGTGGTCGAGCCCAACCGAGAAGGTGGCGATCGCGCGCACCGTCGCGGGCAGACGCGCGATCGTCTCGGCATGCAGCGGATCGCCGGCGGCGCAGAGGATCGCCTCGGCCCCTTCGCCAAGGCGGACCAACGCGTCGGCGGCGAGCACCACGTCCTCCGGGTTCTCGACCACAACAGCGTAGTCGCGCCGCGCCCGCGCCACCACGTCGCGCGGGAAGACGCGGGTCAGCAACAGCGCGGGCTTCCGGGCCGGACGCATGGCAGGGCGCTCCTCGGGACGTCGGTCCGTCTGCCTGTGCCAGCAGACCTGCCTTCGTGTCCAGGCCGGCCGTCGGGGCGAACCATCGCCGGGCAGTCCGCGCTTGACAGGGTCGATCAGCGGTATACCCTGCCCCTAGACCGAACGGTCTAGACTATATACGCAACAAAGGGAGGCGACGATGCGAGTTGCCAAGGATGACGTCGATGTCCGGCTGCAGGTGCCTGGCGTGACGCTGCGTCAGCGCATGGACTTCGGCGACGCGAGCGGGTACGGGAAGATCAGCGGCGAGTACTTCACCCTTGCCGCGGGCGTCGACACCACGCCGCTGTTCCAGGGACTGAAGGGGAACCACTGCCACTGCCCGCACTGGGGCTTCGTCCTGCGCGGACAGATCACCACGACCGACGCGGCGGGCACCGAGGAGACGGTCAGCGCCAATGACCTGTTCTACTGGCCGCCCGGCCACAATGTGCGGGTCGATGCCGACGCGGAGATCATCATGTTCAGCCCGCAGCACGAGCACAGCCACGTGATCGACCACTTGATCGAGAAAACGAAGGGCTAGGAGCCCAAGCCGGCGCCCGGAGCGGCCTGTCCGCTCAGGGCGCCGAAGCCGGCGAATGCCAGCACCGCGCATGAGCAGCACCCGGCGCATGCCGACCGGACCGGAATGATCCACGCGACCAAGCAGCGCCTGCTCGAGGCCGGCCTGCGCATGCTCCTGGAACACGGCTACAACGATCTCGGCATCCAGGCCCTGCTTGCGGCGACGGACACGCCGAAGGGCTCCTTCTACCACCACTTCCGCGACAAGGAGGATTTCGCGCTCCAGGTCGTCGACGCCTACATGGCGCAGGTCCATGCGGGTCTCGATGCCTGCCTGCACGACCAGAGCCGCCCGCCGCTCGCTCGGGTGCGACGCTTCTTCGAGCTGACGGAGCAGAAGTACCGCGAGGAGGGCTACATGGGCTGCCTGCTCGGCGGGCTCGGTCAGGAGCTGTCGGGGGTCAGCGAGGTGTTCCGGCGCAGGATCGAGCGGTGCTTCGCCGCGATCGCCGAGCGCATCGCCGCCTGCATCGAGGAGGCCCGTCGCCGCGGTGAGGTCCCGGCCGCGTGCGATGCGCGCCAGATGGCCGACATCCTGGTGGACTGCTGGGAGGGCGCGGCCCTGCGCAGCCGCCTGCGTCGCAACCCCGCATCGCTGAACGCGATGCTGGACTTCTACATCCGCTCCCTCGCCGCGCGCTGACGGCCGCGCCGCAGTGCCGGCATGCCCGCCCGCCCCCTTGCCCCCTGGGGCTCGGGGCGTAGGATGCACGGCTTCTCGACCGGGGAGCGGACATGGATCTCGGATTGAAGGGCAGGCGCGCGCTCGTGATGGGCGCGTCCAAGGGCTTGGGCCGCGCGATCGCCGAGGCGCTGTCGGCGGAAGGTGCCACCGTGACGGTGGCAAGCCGCGACGAGGCCGCGCTGAAGGCACTCGCCGAGGGGCTGAGCGCAAAGAACGGCGTGCCGGCCTTCGCGATCAAGGCGGATGTGGCGAACGAGGCGGGCATGGACGCGCTCGCCGACGAGGCGGTGCTGCGCATGGGCGGGGTCGATGTGCTGATCCTGAACCATGGCGGCCCGCCCGTGGGCCCCGCGCTCGACCTCTCGCTCGACGAGCTGAAGGCGCAGTTCGTCAAGATGGTGGTGGCGCCGATCCGCCTCGCGATGCGGCTGCTGCCCGCCATGCGCGAGCGCCAATGGGGCCGCATCATCACCGTCGGCAGTTCGGGCATGGTGCAGCCGCTGCCGAACATGGTGCTGTCGAACACGCTGCGCGCGTCGATCGTCGGCTGGAACAAGACCCTCTCGGCCGAGGTCGCGGCGGACGGCGTGACCTGCAACATCCTCGCCCCCGGCTCGATCCTGACCGACCGCACGCGCGATACCGCCGGCGCGCGCGCGAAGAAGGAGGGGATCTCGATCGAGGAGGCAATGAGCAGGGTCGCCGCCGGCATTCCGGCCAAGCGCTACGGCACGCCGGAGGAGTACGGCGCGGTCGCCGCCTTCCTCGCCTCGGAGAAGGCGTCCTACGTCACCGGCAGCATCATCCGCGTGGACGGCGGCAACGTCCGCGTGATGTGACGCGATGCGACCAGAAGCGATCGAGCCCGATCTCGCGCTCGCCGAGCACCTGTTCGACCGACTACGCGCGGCAAGCCTCGATCCGCCGGGCGTCACACGCGATGCCTACGGTGCGGGTGAGGAGGGCGCGCACGCGATCTGCACCGAGGCGGCGCGCGGCTGCGGCCTGGAGATCACGCGCGACTTCGCCGGCAACACCTATGCGACCCTGCCGGGTGCCGATCGCAACGCGCGCACATTGCTGATCGGCAGCCATCTCGACTCCGTGCGCCACGGCGGCAATTTCGACGGTGCGGCCGGCGTGATCGGCGGTCTCGCCGCACTCGCGGGGCTGCGCACGGCGGGCGTACAGCCCGGCGCCGATGTCGCGGTGATGATGACGCGGGCCGAGGAGACGGTGTGGTTCCCGATTTCCTTCCCCGGCTCCAAGGCCGCGCTCGGCCGGCTGCCGCCCGAAGCGCTCGATCTCCGCCGCAGCGACACCGGCCGCACGCTGGCCGAACACATGACCGAACTCGGCTTCGATCCGGCGGCGATCCGGGCCGGCAAGCGTCACCTCGATCCCGCGCGCGTGGTCGGCTTCGTCGAAGCGCATATCGAACAGGGACCCGAGCTGATCGAGGTCAATCGCGCGATCGCGATCGTCCCCTCGATCAGCGGCGGCTACCGCTTCCGCAACGCCGTGATCCACGGCGGATACGCGCATGTCGGCGGGGCGCAGAAACACGTGCGGCGCGATGCGGTCGCCGCACTCGCGCACATCATCGCCGGGCTGAACGCGGAGTGGGACCGGCTGGATGACGCCGGGCACCGCATCATGGTTACGTTCGGCGTGATCGGCGTCGATCCGGAATGGGCGACCTGGAGCCGCGTGCCGGGCGAGGCACGCTTCACGCTGGACATCCGCGGTGTCGATCTGCCCGCGCTCGCGACCATGCGCGCGCGGCTCGACGCGCTGATCGCCGAGGCCGAGGCGAAGCATCGCGTGCGCGTCGCGCTCGGCGCCGACACCTCGCCGCAGCCGGGCTTC
>NZ_JBHYDW010000055.1:0-25538 GCF_051860475.1 Elioraea sp.
GACGAGGCGGTGCTCGATCTCTCCGGCACCGCGGCGCTGCACGGCGCGCCGCCCGCGGTGGTGCTGGCCCGGCTCGCGCGCGAGGTCGAGGCCAACCTGCGCGTGACGGTCTCGATCGGCCTCGCGCCCAACCGGATGCTCGCAAAGATGGCCGCCGAGCGCGACAAGCCGCGCGGCTTCGCGGTGATCGGGGCGAGCGAGGCGGCCTTGGTGCTCGCGCCGATGCCGGTCGGCGCGCTGCCCGGCATCGGCCCGAAGGCGGCGGCGCGGCTCACGGCCCAGGGATTTGCCACGCTCGGCGCGCTCGCGGCGCTGACCCCGGCCGAGGCGCTGCGGCGGCTCGGCGAGCATGGGCCGGAGCTCGCCGCGCTTGCCCGCGGCGAGGACCGTCGCGCCGTCGTGCCCGACCGGGCCGCGCGCAGCCTTTCGACCGAAACCACCTTCGAGACCGACCTTGCGGGACTGGCCGAGCTCGAAACCGCGCTCTGGCCGCTCGCCGAGAAGCTCGCCGCCCGGCTCAAGGCACAAGGGCTGGCAGCCGGCGGCGTTGTGCTGAAGCTGAAGACGTCGGGGTTCGTCGCGCGCACGCGCCACGCCAGGCTACCGGTACCGACCCAGCTCGCCGACACGCTGTTCGCTGCCGCCCGGCCCCTGCTGGCGAAGGAGGCGACGGGCACGCGCTTCCGCCTGATCGGCATCGGTGCCGAGCCGCTCGCGCCGGGCGAGAGTGCGGATCGCGGCGACCTCGCCGATCCGGATGCCCCGCGCCGCGTCGCGATGGACCGCGCGGTGGATGCGCTGCGCGCGAAGTTCGGCCGGGACGCCGTGCGGCGCGGCCGCGGGCTGTAGCCCGGATGGACGCGCGCCCGGGCGCATGGCACGGTCCGGCGCCGTCCATGATCCTTGCGCGCACGCCCAACGCCTACACACGCAGCCCGCTCGACCGCGCCTCCAACCGGCGCGACGACGCGGCCTTCATCGCCGCGCGGCTCGCCGACCCGGAGAGCCTGTTCGTGCCGGTCTGGCAGTCCAGGAGCCTGCTGCGCGGGGTCGAGGCGGGCGCGCCCGAGGCGGTGTTGCTGACGCTCGAGGCGGCAGTGGCGCTCGGCGTCGAGGCGCGACCGCATGCCCTGCTCGGGCTCTGGGGCGAGCGGGCGGTGTTCGCGCTCGACCTATCTTCCGAGGCGGACCCGCTGCCGGCGCTGGCCGGGTTCGGCGATGTCAGCTTCACCGACCTGCGCCAGGTGGCGGGGCTGCTGCCGCCGGCGGAGGCCTCGGTGCTCGCGCACGCACGCGGGCTGATGCACTGGCGCATGCGGCACCTGTTCTGCGGCGTGTGCGGCGCCACCTGTGCGCCACGCAGCGCCGGCAACGTGATGGTTTGCACCGGCTGCGGCGCGCAGCACTTTCCGCGCACCGATCCGGCGGTGATCATGCTGGTGACCTGCCGCGCGGGCGGCGAGGCGCGCGGTCTGCTCGCGCACTCGCACCGCTTCCCGCTGGTGAAGATGTACTCGACCCTCGCCGGTTTCGTGGAGCCGGGCGAGAGCCTGGAGGAGGCGGTCGCGCGCGAGGTGTTCGAGGAAGTGGGCGTGCGGGTGCGCGACGTGCGGTATCATTCGTCGCAGCCCTGGCCGTTCCCGTCCTCGATCATGCTCGGCTTCTATGCCGAGGCGGACGATCCGGCGCTGACGGTCGATCCGGAGGAGCTGAAGGACGCGCGGTGGTTCACGCGAGCGGAGATGCGGGACTTCGAGTCGCTCGGGCTCAGGCTGCCGCGGGCGGACAGCATCGCCCGACGGCTGATCGAGGACTGGCTGGAGGCAGCGCCGTGAAGCGACTCCCCGTGCTCGCCTTGCTTGCCATCGCAGCCTGCGCGTCCGAAGGCCCCTCGCTGCCGGCCCCAGAGGGCGTCGCCGAGACCGACCCGCGGGTCGTCGCGTGCCGCGAGCAGGCGCACGCCACCCCGGCGCGGCGCGAGATCGCCCGGCGCGCCGGCATCGGCCTGGACCAGCAGGAGATCACGCGGCAGGAAACGGCACGCGCCATCACCGCTGCCTACCACGGCTGCCTGCAGGAGGCCGGGTTTGCCCAGGCCGGCGGCGTGGAACCGGCGTTCCGTCCGGTGTGGCGCTGGACGCGGCCCGGCGCGCCGCTCCCCGAGCAAGGGGGAACGGTCGTGCCGCTCGCTCCCGCGGCGCCGACGGGGTACTGACCAGGCCGCGTCCTCTCACGTCTTTTCGTCAGGTCTGCGAGCCGCGTGATCGTTCGGTGCGCGGCCGCCGAGCTATGCAGATTAAGCGATTCAGAGTGGCGCTTACCGAATGGCTTGACGTTGATGGAGCATTGACGTTTCCTTGGTATTGTCCGCTGTCGCCTCCGATGGTCCCTCAACCCATCGACATCCTTGGACCTGTATCGCACCATGGGATGATGTCCAGCACGCGGTGGTCTGAGGCCATGAATACGATCATCTTGACCAACTTTAGACGCGACAAGCAGGGTCGCTCCACGCGCATTGGCTGTTGTGTCACTTTTAATACACGCTCCGGCCGCGCGCGCTCTTGCCTGCTACCACTGTAGGTAGTAAGTTCCCGTCAGCCTCAAGGAAGGGATGGGCCATGCGGGTACTCCTGGTTGAAGACGACGCACTCTCGGCGCGGACGATCGGCCTGATGCTGAAGTCGGCGCAGATCGTGGCTGACCACACCGCAACGGGCGAGGAGGCGATCGAGCTCCTCCGCACCTACGAGTATGACATCGTCATCCTCGACTTCATGCTGCCCGACATGAAGGGCGCGGACGTGATCCGCGAAATGCGGCGCATGAAGAATGCGACCCCGGTGCTTGTCCTGTCCGGGCTCAGCGACCAGCAGACCAAGATGCGATCCTTCGAGACCGGGGCCGATGACTACCTGGTCAAGCCATTCGACCGCGAGGAACTGCTCGCCCGGCTGCGCGCGATCGTGCGCCGCGCCAAGGGCTTCGCCGAACCCACGCTCCGGGTCGGGCCGATCGAGCTCCGCCTCGGCGCGCGTGAGGTCACCGTCAACGGCAAGCAGGTCCACCTCACCGGCAAGGAGTTCTCGATCCTTGAACTGCTCGTGCTCCGCCGCGGCATGGTGCTGAGCAAGGAGGCCTTCCTGAACCATCTCTACGGCGGCATGGACGAGCCCGAGATCAAGATCATCGACGTGTTCGTCTGCAAGCTGCGCAAGAAGTTGGCCGAGGCCTCGGGCGAGCAGCTGATCGGCACGGTCTGGGGCCGCGGCTATGTGCTGCGCGACGCCTCGTCCCAGAACGCCGCCCGTCCGGTAGCAACGCCCGCCGGCGCCGCCGTCGCCGCTGCCTGACCCTCGAAGCGGGGGACGCTCAGTCCCCCGCCTCGACCTGAAGCCGGTAGGGGTGCGCGGGATAGACCCCCAGCACCTTCGCCTCGCGCGAGAAGAACTGCAGCTCCTCCAGCGCCCGCCGCAGCGGCCCCTGCTCCGGGTGTCCCTCGACATCGCAGAGGAACTGGGTGGCCGTGAACGCGCCGCCGACCATGTAGCTCTCGAGCTTCGTCATGTTCACGCCGTTGGTGGCGAACCCGCCCAGCGCCTTGTAGAGGGCAGCCGGCACGTTGCGCACACGGAACACGAAGGTGGTCATCAGCCCCGGCTGGTCCGCCGGCGGGATCTGCCCGTCGCGCGCCATGACGTAGAACCGCGTGGTGTTGTGCGCCGCGTCCTCGACGTTGCGGCGCAGGATCGCGAGCCCATAGATCTCGGCGGCCAGTTCCGAGGCGATCGCGGCATCCTCCGGATTGTTCAGCCGCGCGACGAGCTGCGCCGAGCCGGCCGTGTCCGCCTCCACCACCGGCGCGAGCTTGAGCTCCTTCAGCACCGCGCGCACCTGGCCGAGCGCCACCGCGTGCGAATGCGCCCGTCGGATCGTTGCCAGCGTGGCGCCCTTGGGCGCGAGCAGGCAGTGCTCGACCCGCTGGAAATGCTCGGCGATCACGTGCAGCCCACTGTCCGGCAGCAGCCGATGGATATCGGGCACCCGGCCCGCGAGGCTGTTCTCGCAGGGCAGCATCGCCAGCCGCGCGCGGCCCTCGCGCACGGCCGCGATCGCGTCCTCGAAGGTGGTGCAGGGCAGCGTCGCCATCCCGGGATAGCCGCTGCGGCAGGCGAGGTCGGAATAGGCGCCGGGGACGCCCTGGAACGCGATCGTCTCGGTCATGCGGGCTGGGCTTCCAGGATGGCGCGCGCCCGGGCGAGATCCTCGGGCGTATCCACGCCGAACGGCGCGGTGTCGATCCGCGCGCAGAAGATGCGCATCCCCGCCTCGATCGCGCGCAGCTGTTCGAGGCGCTCGCGCAGCTCGAGCGGCGACGGCGGCAGGGCGACGAAGCCGGCCAGCGCCGCACGGCGCCAGGCATAGATGCCGATGTGGTGCCAGAGCGGCCCCTGGCCGGAGGGCACCGGCAGCCGAGAGAAATAGGGTGCGAGCGCGTAGCGCTGGCCCGCGGCGAACTGCACCGCGGCCTTGACGAAGTTCGGCGCGGTCGCCTCGCCGGCATCGCGGATCGGCGTCACCAGCGTGGCGATGTCGCAGGACGGGTCCGCCAGCGGCCCGAGCACCGTGCGGATCGCCGCCGGGTCGAGCGTCGGCAGGTCGCCCTGGAGGTTCACCACCACGTCGTGACGGCCCTCGGGGTCGAGCGTGCCGAGCGCCTGGAAGCAGCGGTCGCTCCCCGACGGCAGATCCGGATCGGTCAGCACCGCCGTTCCCCCGGCCGCCCGTACCGCCTCGGCGATCCCTGGCTCGGCGCAGGCCACCGCGACCGGCCCCACCCCCGCCGCCTCGGCCCGGCGCAGCACGTGCACCACCATCGGCACCCCCGCGATCGGCGCGAGCGGCTTGCCGGGCAGGCGCGAGGAGGCCATGCGGGCGGGGATCAGGACGATCGGGTTCAAGCGGGTCGCGGGGTTGAGCGGCGGGAACCGACGCTCCATGCTGCCCGGCCGCGCCGGGGTCAAGCCCGGCCCCTGCCGGAGGACCGTCAGCGCGATGCCCGGACTCGATGTCAACGCGGCGGTGCGCGCCGCCGAGCGCGCTGCCGATGCGGCCGCCGCCGCGATCCGCCCGTGGTTCCGCGCACGCCTCGCGATCGAACGCAAGGGCGACGAGAGCCCGGTCACCGCCGCCGACCGCGCCGCCGAGCAGGCGATGCGCGCGGTGCTGGCCGAGGCCTTCCCCGATCACGGCATTCTCGGCGAGGAGTTCGGCGAGGATCGGCCTGGCGCGGCCCTCCAATGGGTGCTCGACCCGATCGACGGCACCAAGAGCTTCGTCACCGGGCGGCCGACCTATGGCAGCCTGGTCGCCCTGCTCGCCGACGGCGTGCCGGTGCTCGGCGTGATGAGCCAGCCCTCGATCGGCGAGCGCTGGATCGGCATCAGGGGCCGGCCCACCACCTTCTTCTCGCCGATCGGCGGGCCGGCGGTGGCGCGCTGCCGGCCCTGCCCCGCGCTCGCCGAGGCCCAGCTCTCACTGACGACGCTCGACGTGTTCACCCCAGACACTCGCGCGCAGTGGGACCGGCTGGCGGCCCGCGTGGCCCAGGTCACCTGGGGCGGGGACTGCTACGCCCACGGCCTGCTCGCGCTCGGGCTGATCGATCTGGTGGCGGAAGCGACCTACAAGATCTGGGACTGGGCCGCGCTGGTGCCGATCGTCGAGGGCGCGGGCGGGGTGATCACCGACTGGTCCGGCCGCCCGCTCCGCCCGGGCGCGGACGGCTCGGTGCTGGCCGCCGGCGATGCCGCGCTGCACGCGGCCGCGCGTGACCTCCTTGCCGAGTGAGCTGCTGATCCGCGAGGCCGGTACCGGCGACTGGGGCCGCGTCGCCGAGCTGGTCTGGGCGCTCAATCTGTACGAACAGCCGATCACCGGCGACCGGCGGACCGACCGTGCCGCCGCCGTGCGCTACCTCGCCGGGATGCGCCGGCGCGTGCGCAGGACGCGCGGGCAGGTGCTCCTTGCCGGGCCGCCGGACAACGCCCTTGGCATGATCGCCTGGGGCGAGGAGTCCGATCCGGTCTTCGTCGCTCCGCCCTGGCGCCGCCGCGCGCAGGTGTTCGACCTGGTGGTCGCCGCAGCCGCCCGCCGCCGCGGCATCGGCACCGCGCTGCTGCGCGCGGTCGAGGCCGAGGCCACGGCGCGCGGCCTCTGCCGCCTCGCGATCGGCGTGCTCGCCGGCAACGACGCCGCCGAGGCGGCCTATCGCCGCTTCGGCTTCCGCCCCTACGCGACCGAGCTGATCAAGCCGCTGAACGAGGCTTGAGCGTGCACTCCCTTGCAGCGAGCGGCCCGCCGCGTGATCTACTGCCACGGGAGAGGATCGAGGGAGTGCTTCGCATGCGCCGTCGCACGGTTCTGGCCGGCACAGGGGCCGTCGCGCTGGGCATGGCCGCCGGATTGCCGTCCGCCCGCGCGGTCACGGTCGGGCGCAGCCACGCGCTGAGTCTGCTCGGCGAGCCCACCCTGCCGGCCGACTTCACCCACTTCCCCTATGTGAACCCCGACGCGCGCAAGGGCGGCGAAGTCGTCCAGCACGCGATCGGCAGCTACGACAGCTTCAACCCCTTCATCGTGCGCGGCGTCTCGGCGGCCGGGATCGGCCTGATCTGGATGACGCTGATGATGTCGAGCCAGGACGAGGCCTCGACCGAGTACTGCGACCTCGCCGAAACCGTCGAGGTCGGCCCCGACCGCACCTGGGTCGCCTTCGAGATCCGCCCCGAGGCGGTCTGGCATGACGGCACGCCGATCACCGCCGAGGACGCGAGGTGGACCTTCGAGACTCTGCGCGAGCACGGCCGTCCGTTCTTCCGTGCCTATTGGGGGGACGTCGTCCAGGTGCTCACCGAGGGGCCCAGGCGGGTGGTGTTCCGCTTCCGCGACGCCAACAACCGCGAACTGCCCTTGATCCTCGGCCAGATGTTCGTGCTGCCGAAGCACTGGTGGGAGAGCCGCGACTTCACCCGCCCGATCCTGGAGCCGCCGCTCGGCTCCGGCCCCTACCGGCTCGAGAGTTTCGACGCCGGGCGCACGCTCACCTATCGCCGGGTCGAGACCTGGTGGGGCGAGCGGCTGCCGACGCGGCGCGGCAGCAGCAATTTCGACCTGCTGCGGATCGAGTACTTCCGCGATGCGACGGTCGCCTTCGAGGCGTTCAAGGCCGGGCAGATCGACTTCCGCCAGGAGAACGTCGCGCGCGAATGGGCGACCGGCTACGACTTTCCCGCGCGCCGGCGCGGCCTGGTGAAGCTCGATGAGATCCCGCACGAGCTTCCTACCGGCATGCAGGCCTTCGCCTTCAACCTCCGTCGCGAGCTGTTCCAGGACCGCCGCGTGCGCGAGGCGCTGATGCTCGCCTTCGACTTCGAGTGGTCGAACGCCAATCTGTTCTTCGGCGC
Organism: Elioraea sp.; assembly: GCF_051860475.1. Taxonomy (NCBI): domain Bacteria; kingdom Pseudomonadati; phylum Pseudomonadota; class Alphaproteobacteria; order Acetobacterales; family Elioraeaceae; genus Elioraea; species Elioraea sp. Next base: position 7,467 of record NZ_JBHYDW010000055.1, read on the forward strand.
CTATGCGCGCACGAAGTCCTACTTCTCCAATTCCGAGCTTGCCTCCTCCGGCCTGCCGCAGGGCGAGGAGCTCGCCATCCTCGAACGCTACCGCGGCCGCGTTCCCGACCAGGTGTTCGACCGCGAGTTCACCCTGCCGGTCACTGACGGCTCGGGCAACAACCGCGAGCAGCTCCGCCGGTCGTTGGAGCTGCTCCAGGAAGCCGGCTGGCGCATCGTCAACCGCCGGCTGGTGAACGCGCGCAACCAGGCCTTCAGCTTCGAGATGCTGCTCTCCTCGCCGACCTTCGAGCGCGTGGCCCTGCCCTACGCCCAGACCTTGCAGCGTCTCGGCATCGAGATGCGTGTACGCACCGTCGATACCGCGCAGTACCAGGCGCGCACCGACGCCTTCGACTTCGACATGACCGTCGAGGTGTTCGGCCAGTCGCTCTCGCCCGGCAACGAGCAGCGCGACTACTGGACCTGCGCGCGCGCGCGCGAGCCGGGCAGCCGCAACACGATCGGCATCTGCGACCCGGTGATCGACGAGCTGGTCGAGCTCGTGATCAACGCCGCCGATCGCGAGACCCTGATCACCCGCACCCGCGCGCTCGACCGCGTGCTGCTCTGGGGCCACTACGTTGTGCCGCACTGGCACAGCCGCAGCTTCCGGGTCGCCTACTGGGACCAGTTCGTCCGCCCGGAGAAGGCGCCGCGCTATGGCCTTGGCTTCACCACCTGGTGGGTCGACCCAGTCAAGGCCGAACGCGTCAACGCGGAGCGACGCCGCGGCCGGCCGACCTAGCCCCGATGGGCGCCTATATCCTCCGCCGGCTGCTGCTGGTCATTCCGACCCTGTTCGGGATCATCCTGATCAACTTCATCGTCGTGCAGTTCGCGCCCGGCGGGCCGGTCGAGCAGATGATCGCCGAGATCCGCGGCCAGACGGGCATCGGCGCACCGCTCGAGCGCATCACCGGCGGCGGCCAGGAGACCGTCGCGCCGGGACCCGGCGTCATGGATGCCGGCGAGAGCCGCTACCGCGGCGCGCGCGGCCTCGACCCCGAGATCATCGCCGAGATCGAGCGCATGTTCGGCTTCGACCGGCCGGCGCACGAGCGCTTCTTCAAGATGATCGGCAGCTACCTCACCTTCGATTTCGGACGCAGCTTCTTCCAGGACCGCACCGTCGTCGAACTGCTGCTCGACAAGATGCCGGTCTCGATCAGCCTCGGCCTCTGGACCACGCTGCTGGTCTATCTCATCTCCATCCCGCTCGGCATCCGCAAGGCGGTGCGCGACGGCTCGCGCTTCGACCTCTGGACCTCGGCGGTGGTGCTGGTCGGCTACGCGATCCCAGGCTTCCTGTTCGCGATCCTGCTGGTCGTGCTGTTCGCCGGCGGCTCGTTCTTCCAGATCTTCCCGCTGCGCGGCCTGACCAGCCCCGATTGGGAGCACCTCTCGCTGCTCGCCAAGATCGCCGACTACTTCTGGCACATCTGCCTGCCGGTGACGGCCATGGTGATCGGCGGCTTCGCCGGGCTGACCATGCTGACCAAGAACTCGTTCCTGGACGAGATCAACAAGCAGTACGTCATCACCGCGCGCGCCAAGGGGGCGGCCGAGAACCGCGTGCTCTACGGCCACGTGTTCCGCAACGCGATGCTGATCATCATCGCTGGCTTCCCCTCCGCCTTCATCGGCATCCTGTTCACCGGCGCGCTGCTGGTCGAGATCATCTTCTCGCTCGACGGGCTCGGGCTGCTGGGATTCGAGGCGGCGATCCGGCGCGACTACCCGGTGATGTTCGGCACGCTCTACCTGTTCACCCTGCTCGGCCTCGTCATGCAGATCATCGGCGATCTCATGTACACCGTCGTCGATCCCCGCATCGATTTCGAGGCGCGGCGGTGACAGCACGAGACAACAATCGGGGGGGGCCTGAGGCCCCTCCCGCGCCCACCCCCGTGACATGACACCGCTGACGCGTCGCCGCCTCGCGAACTTCCGCGCCAACAAGCGCGGCTGGTGGTCGCTCTGGATCTTCGCCGTGCTGTTCGCCTTCGCGCTCTGCGCCGAGCTGATCGCCAATGACCGGCCGATCGTCGTGCGCTACGACGGCGAGTGGTTCTTCCCCGTGCTGTTCGACTACGCCGAGACTGATTTCGGCGGCGACTTCCCCACCTCGGCCGACTACCACGATCCGTTCCTGAAGGAGCAGATCGCCGAGAAGGGCTGGGCCGTATGGCCGGCCATTCCGTATTCGTACCAGTCTGTCGTGCGCAACCTGCCGGTGCCCGCGCCCGTGCCGCCGACCTGGCTGCTGCCGGCGGACGTGATCGGACCCGACACGCCCTACAACATCCTCGGCACCGACGACCAGGCGCGCGACGTCGCCGCGCGCGTGATCTACGGCTTCCGCATCTCGGTGCTGTTCGGCTTCACGCTCACCATCGTCTCCTCGATCATCGGCGTCGCGGCGGGGGCGGTGCAGGGCTTCTACGGCGGCTGGCTCGACCTGATCTTCCAGCGCTTCATCGAGGTCTGGTCGGGCATGCCGCAGCTCTACATGCTGATCATCCTCGCTTCGGTGATCGAACCGTCGTTCTGGGTGCTGCTGATCTTCCTGCTGCTGTTCTCCTGGATGGGCCTCGTCGGCGTGGTGCGCGCCGAATTCTTGCGCGGGCGGAACTTCGACTATGTGCGCGCGGCCAAGGCGCTCGGCGTCTCCGACGCGCAGGTGATGTTCCGTCACATCCTGCCCAACGCGATGGTCGCCACGCTGACCTTCCTGCCCTTCATCCTGTCGGGCAGCGTGACGATCCTCGCCAGCCTCGACTTCCTCGGCTTCGGCCTACCGCCCGGCTCGCCCTCGCTCGGCGAGCTCGTCCAGCAGGGCAAGAACAACCTCCAGGCGCCCTGGCTCGGCATCACCGCCTTCATCGTGCTCGCGACCATCCTCACGCTGCTGATCTTCGTCGGCGAGGCGGTGCGCGATGCCTTCGATCCCAGGAAACTTCCTGGCGGGGGGCGGTGAGCATGGCACTGCTCGAGGTCGGCAATCTCGGAGTGACCTTCGGCGCCGGCGCGCGCCAGGTGGTGGCGGTCGAGGGCGCGAACTTCACGCTCGATCGCGGCGAGACCCTCGCGCTGGTCGGCGAGTCCGGCTCGGGCAAGTCCGTCACCGCGCTCTCGGTGCTCCAGCTCCTGCCCTATCCGATCGCGCGGCACACGCCCGGCAGCTCGGTGGTGCTCGACGGACGCGAGATGATCGGCGCCGACCCCGACACCTTGCGCGCGGCGCGCGGCGGCATCGCCGGGATGATCTTCCAGGAGCCGATGACCAGCCTCAACCCGCTGCACACGATCGAGAAGCAGATCACCGAGGCGGTGCTGCTGCATCGGCCGATGACGCGCGAGCAGGCGCGCACGCGCGCGATCGAGTGCCTGACCACGGCCGGCTTCCCCGACGCCGAGGCGCGGCTCGGTGCCTATCCGCATCAGCTCTCCGGCGGGCAGCGCCAGCGCGTGATGATCGCCATGGCGCTTGCGAATGATCCCGCGCTGCTGATCGCCGACGAGCCCACCACCGCACTCGACGTCACCATCCAGGCGCAGATCCTGAAGCTGCTTGCGGAACTGAAGCAGCGCCTCGGCATGGCGATGCTGCTGATCAGCCATGACCTCACGATCGTGCGCCGCTACGCCGATACCGTGTGCGTGATGAACCGCGGCCGGATCGTCGAGCAGGGTCCGGTCACGCGCGTGTTCGAGGACCCGAGGCACGACTACACGAAGATGCTGCTCGGCGCGCAGCCGCGCGGCAAGCCCGAGCCGGTTGCGGCCGACGCCCCCGAAGTCATGGCGGGCGACGAGGTGAAGGTGCATTTCCCGATCCGCCGCGGCTTCCTCCGCCGCACCGTCGGCCACATCAGGGCGTGCGACGGCATCACCGTGCGCGTGCGCGAGGGCGAGACGGTCGGGCTGGTCGGCGAGTCCGGCTCCGGCAAGTCGACCATGGGACTCGCGCTCCTGCGGCTCGTGCCCGAGGCAGACGGACCCGTGCGCTTCGAGGGGCGCGATGTCGTCGGCCTCGATCGCGGCGCGCTCAGGCCGCTGCGGCGGCGGATGCAGATCGTGTTCCAGGACCCGTTCGGCAGCCTGAGCCCGCGCATGAGCATCGGCGAGATTGTCGGCGAGGGGCTCGCCGTGCACGAACGCGGACTCGACCGGGCCGAGCGGCTCTCGATGGTGGCGCAGGCGCTTGAGGAGGTGGGGCTCGATCCGGCCTGGGTGGACCGTTACCCGCACGAGTTCTCCGGCGGACAGCGCCAGCGCATCGCGATCGCCCGCGCGCTCGTGCTGAAGCCGCGCTTCGTGGTGCTCGACGAGCCGACCAGCGCGCTCGACATGAGCGTGCAGGCGCAGATTGTCGAGCTCTTGCGCGAGCTCCAGGCGCGGCACCGGCTCGCCTATCTGTTCATCAGCCATGACCTGAAGGTCGTGCGCGCGCTCGCCCACCATGTCGTCGTGCTGAAGGACGGCCGCGTGGTCGAGCAGGGACCGGCCGAGGCGGTGATGGACGCGCCGCAGCAGCCCTACACGCGCGCGCTGATGGCCGCCGCCTTCGAGCTCAAGGCGGACGAAAGCGGCATCGTCCGCCGATAGCGCCCGCCGGAACCGCACCACGGAAACATTTGGCGGACACCCACGGCCGCGCTACTATCTTTGCGGGAAAGAGTGTCCGGCTACTCTACTTTCCGTAGATTGCCCGGCTCCCCACTGGAGCGCGCCATGGGATCTCGGGCCGTCCGTCTCGCCGAAGCCGTACCAGCCGCAGGCCCGCGTGGGCAGGCACCCGGTCCGGTGCCGATGGGCCCCCTGCGCCGGGGGGCGATCGCGGCGATGGAACCGGGCCGCGTCTCTCCTCGGCGCTGAGGCTGGAGCGATGCGGCTCAGCACCGTCGTCGGGGCGCTGCTGGCGATAAGCGGCGCGTCGATGCTCGCCGTTGCCGGCACCACCGTGGCGCTGACCGGCAAGGCGGCGGCCGTCAGCCGCCAGCTCGACTCGTACCGCGCCGATCTGCAGGACCTGATCGCGATCCACGTCGCGCTGACGCGCGTGCGCAGCCTCCCGCCGCAGACGATCGCCCTGGCCCAGGCAAGCTTCGACCGTCTGGGCCAAGCAGACCCGGAGACGGGGCGGTGGGCCACGGCCGGCCTGCTGCGCGCGCTGCGCGAGGCGATCGCCCAGGCCGACAGCGACGGCGCCGGCGCAGCCGCCGTCGTCCCGGCGGACGCGATGGCGCGGCTCCGCCTGGATGCGCTCGGGGTGATCTCGGCGATCTCGGTGCTCCAGGACGCCGCGAGCCAGGAGCACGATGCGGCACAAGATCGGCTCACGCTGTTCCTGCTGGCCGCCGGCCTCGGACTGGCGACGATCCTGGCGCTCACCGGCCTCGCCGCGCATCGCATGATCGTGCGGCCGATCCGCAGCCTTGTCGCCACGCCGGACCCGGAGCGCCTGCTCGCCGTCGGCGGCCGCCGGCCGATGCCGGTCGACGAGATTGAGCAGACCCTGCGCCGGATCGTCGCGCTCGCCGAGGGGAGGCGCGCCGAGGACCAGCGCTACCGCCATCTGGTCGAGTTCCTGCCGGTCGGCGTCATCGAGACCACACCCGAGGGCGAGATCGTCTCGACCAACCCTGCTTGGCGGCGGATCTACCGGTTCGGTCCGGACCACCCGTCCGAAGGCCTCGACATCGCCACGCTGCACCTCGATCCGGGCCTGCGGGCGCGGCGGGTCGAGGCCCTCCTGGCCGGCAAGCCGATCGGCGGGGTCGAGACGGAGATGCGCCGACGCGACGGCAGCACGTTCTGGTGCGAGATGCACGCCAGCGCGGTGCCGGACCCGCAGACCGGCCGGATCCGCATCCGCGGCGTGCACATCGACGTCTCCGAGCGGCACCTTCTCGAGAGCCAGTTGCACCGGGCGCAGAAGCTGGAGGCGGTCGGCCAGTTGACCGGCGGCGTGGCGCATGACTTCAACAACCTGCTGACCGTGGTGCTCGGCAACGCCGACTCGCTGGTTGAGGCGCTGGGGGCCGAACCCGCGCTGCGCCGGCTTGCCGAAATGATTCTGCATGCCGCGCAGCGCGGCGCGGAGCTGACCGGCAGCCTGCTCGCCTTCGCGCGCAAGCAGCCGCTCGAACCGGTGCCGACCGACCTGAACGCCCTGCTCACACGCATCGAGGGGCTCCTGCGGCGGAGCCTCGGCGAGCATGTCGAGCTCGACCTGCATCGCGCGCACACCGCCTGGCGGGCGATGGTCGATCCCGCGCAGCTGGAGAGCGCCGTGCTGAACCTCTGCGTCAACGCGCGCGACGCCATGCCCCGGGGCGGGCGCATCACCATCGAGACCGCGGACGTGCTGCTCGACGAGGACGTCGCCGCGCGCGACGAGGAAGTCGCGCCGGGCCCGTACGTGATGCTGGCGGTCTCCGATACCGGCATGGGCATGACCCCGGAGGTGCTCGCCCGCGCGGTCGACCCCTTCTTCACCACCAAGCAGCAGGGCAAGGGCACCGGCCTTGGGCTCAGCATGGTCTGGGGCTTCGTGAAGCAGTCGCGCGGCCATCTGAAGATCTACTCGGAGCAGGGGCACGGCACGACCGTGAAGCTCTATCTGCCGCGCGCGGAACCGCAGGACGGAACCGCCGCCGCCCCGGCCGTCGCAGCCTCAGTACGTGGCGGAAACGAAACAATCCTGCTGGTGGAGGACGATGCGCTGGTGCGCGAGCACGTCTCAGGCCAGCTCCGATCCCTCGGCTACCGCGTGCTGTCCGCGCCCGACGGCCCCGGCGCGCTGGATGTGCTCGAGCATGACCTGTCGGTCGACCTTCTGTTCACCGACGTGGTGATGCCGGGCGGGATGAACGGGCGCGAACTCGCCGCCCTCGGCCAGACATGCCGTCCCGGGCTCAGGGTGCTGTACACGTCGGGCTACACGGAGAATGCGATCGTCCATCACGGACGGCTCGACCCCGGGGTGCCGCTGCTGAACAAACCCTATCGGCGCGACGAACTCGCCGCGCGGGTCCGCTCGGCGCTCGACGGTGACTGATCCGGCGCTTCGGCGAGACTGGCCAGTTCCGCCGGGAGCAGCAGCCACCACACGCCACGCTCGCGCATCCGGCCCGCCGGCTCCGCTGCCGCCTCGCCCCAGCCCCAGAACAGGTCGCCGCGCACGGGGCCCCGGATCGCTCCGCCCACGTCCTGTGCCAGCACCACGCGGCGCAACGGCAGCTGCGTGGTCGGATCGCGGGTGTCGATCCAGAGCGGGATGCCGAGCGGAACGTGCACGTGGTCGACTGCGATCGAGCGGCCGGGCGTCAGCGGCGCGCCGAACGCACCGGGAGGGCCCTCGTCGGGGTTCAGGCCGCGGATCTCGCGGAAGAACACGAAGGACGGGTTCTGCTGCATGACCGCGCGCGCCTCCGCGGGATTGGCGCGGAGCCAGGCGCGGATCGACTGCATGCTCACCTGATCGAGCGTCATCGCGCCGCGCTCGACCAGCACTCGGCCGATCGGCACGTAGGGATGGCCGTTCTGGGCGGCGAAGCCGACGCGCGCGAGCCCGCCTTCGGCAAGCCGCACCCGGCCCGAGCCCTGGACATGCAGGAAGAACGCGTCGATCGCGTCATCGAGCCAGAGCAGCTCGAGGCGGCGACGCTCCAGCGCGCCGCCCTCGATCTCCGCCCGGCTGGCGTACGGCACGAGCCGGCCGTCACGCAGCTGTCCCGCCGTACGCCGGCCGGCGAGCTCCGGGACGAAGTCGCCGAGATCGACCGCGATCAGGTCGGGTGGGCGCTGCAGCAGCGGCACCTGCTCGGCGCCGCGGCGGCGCCGGCTGCCGGTAAGCTCCGGCTCGAAATAGCCGGTGAAGGTGCCGTAGGGATCGGCCGGCTGGGTGACGGCGTTCGAGGCCAGCCAGGGCCGGAAGCGGGCTTCGAAGAAGGCGCGCGCGGCGTCATGGTCGCCCGGCGGGATCGCCTGCGCCTCCTGGCAGAGCGGCAGCCAGTCGGACACCCTTCCGGCCCGCTGCGCCGCCGCCTCGCCACCGCCCAGCGGGCGGTCGGCCGGCATGCTGCGCAGGCGCGCGCAGGTCTCGGCGAAGGCCGGCAGCGCCTCGGCGTGACGGTCCTCCGCCCAGCCGGGCAGGGTGGCGAACCGCGCCGGCTGCAGCCCCAACCGGTCGGGCGGCCCGGCCGGCTGGGGCACGGGCACGGCTACGCAGCCGCCGAGGGCGATCAGGCAGGCGGCCGCGATGCTGCGGCGCAGTTTCACGCGGATCGGTTGCACCGAAACCCGGACCTGACGGTAGGACGATGGTGAAGGCGTGGCGCGGGCGGCCACTATTCCGATCGCGTGCCGACCAGCAGCCAAGTCGGGTCGGCCGAGTTCAGGTCGCGCGCGAAGGACCAGACGTCCACCGTCTCGGTCACGGCCTCGCCGCCGGCGGTGACGGTGCCGTCGGCCCCGTAGGTCATGTTGATCTGGTCGGAGACGAAACGCGCGCCGATCGTCGCCACCGTCCCCCGCAGATCGACCTCGAGGATCGAGCTCTCGCGCAGTGCCACGAGTTCGGTGCGCTGTCGTTCGCCGGCCTGCTCGCGCGCGGTGATCGCGCCCTCGAAATCGCGGAACACCTCGGGTGACAGCAGGGTCTGAAGCGTCTGCCGGTCGCCGCGCGCGAATGCCTCGACGATCATCGCGAACGCACCCTCGGCGCCCATCAGGAAGCCTGCGGGATCGAACTCGGGATCGATCTGGCGGATTCGGGCCAGAACCTGCCCTGCCGGGCTGGCCGGATCAGGCAGTCCGCGCTTCGGCCCGGGGCCGCCGAGCTGCGGCACCACTGCCTCCTCGGCCCGCGTGTCGATCGTGCGCGCCGCCTCCTCGCCCGCACCGGTCGGTTCGACGGGGGTTGGCGGGCGCTCGTAGCCGGTGCGCCGGCCGAGAATGCTGCGCAGCCGAAGCACCAGGAACGCCGCGACCATCCCGAACAGGATCAGGTCGATCGGAAAGCCGCCGCTCATTGGAGTTCGTCGCCCCTCATCTTTCGTGACATAGGGGACAGGGTGCGGAATCACAAGCGAGACTCGGTCCCGCTCCCTGGCTTGCGACGGCGCCCCGGCCCGGCTAAGCGCGGGCCATGATCCTGCTGCGCCATGGCCAGTCCGAGTTCAACGCCGCCTTCACCCTGAGCCGCGTCGATCCCGGCATCGCCGACCCGCGGCTCACGGAGCTCGGCCGTGCACAGGCGCGTGAGGCCGCGCAGGCGCTCAAGGGCGAGCGGCTCGCGCGCATCATCGCCAGCCCCTACACGCGCGCGCTGGAGACCGCGGCGATCGTCGCCGGCGCGCTCGACCTGCCGGTCGTCGTCAACCCGATCGTGCGTGAGCGCTGCGCCTTCACCTGCGACATCGGCACGCCCGCGACCGAGCTCGCCCGGCGCTGGCCTGATCTCGACTTCAGTACCATCGACGAGGTGTGGTGGCCGGCGCTGACCGAGAGCGAGGCCGAGATCGAGGCGCGCGCCGCCGCCTTCCGCGCCGAGATGGCGGCCATTCCGGACTGGTCCGACACGCTGGTGGTCAGCCACTGGGGCTTCATCCTGGCGATGACCGGCGTGCGGATGCAGAACGCGCAATGGCGGCGCTGCGACCCGACTGCGCCGGGGCCCGCCGCTGTCCCCTGGGTGATCGGCTGAGCGCGGCTCAGGCGGCTGCGCGCGCATCCTCGGCGGCGTAGGCGACCGTCAGGTCGCCGACGCCATCGACGTGGCCCTCCAGCCGGTCGCCGGGCTGCACCGCGCCGACGCCGGCCGGCGTGCCGGTCATGATGAGATCGCCGGGAGCCAGCGCAACGAGCCGCGAGAGACAGGCGATCGTCTCGGGTACGGACCAGATCTGCTGGGTGAGGTCACCCTGCTGACGGACCGTGCCGTTCACCTTCACCCAGATCGCCCCCTTCGCCGGATGGCCGATCCGCGCGGCCGGCACGACGGGGGTGATCGGACAGGACCGGTCGAACGCCTTGGCGATCTCCCACGGCCGGGCGAGCTTCTTCGCCTCCGCCTGGCGGTCGCGCCGGGTCATGTCGAGCCCGACGGCGTAGCCGAACACGTGATCGAGCGCCGCCGCCTCGGCGATCGCCGCGCCGCCTCGGCCGATCGCGACCACGAGCTCGATCTCATGGTGCAGGTCCTCGGTCGCCGGCGGGAACGGGATGGTCGCCCCCGAGAGTACGATCGCATCCGCGGGCTTGGCGAAGAAGAACGGTGGCTCGCGGTTGGGGTCGTGGCCCATCTCGCGCGCGTGCTCGGCATAGTTGCGGCCGACGCACCAGATCCGCCGCACCGGGAACAGCGTGTCGGCGCCGGCGACGGGGATGGCGGGAATGGGCGGGGGGTCGATCGCGTAGGCCACGGGGCACCTCGCTGGTCTGAAGGGGCGGGCGGCTGCTAGGCCCGGCGCGACGGACCGTCAAGGCCTCCGCGCTTGCCGCTCCTGGCCCCGCGTGGTAGCCGGCGCGCGCAAACCGCGAAAGGCGAGACGATGAACGAGACGACCGGCAACGGCAACGGGAAGGTCGGCGGCGACGGCCAGGCGGGTGCCACCCCGCCGGGGCTGCTCGTGAACCTCCAGTACGTGAAGGACCTCTCCTTCGAGGTGCCAGGCGCGCCCGACATCTTCGTGCAGATGAAGCAGCAGCCCGAGGTGGCGATCAACCTGGACGTGAATGCGCGCCAGGTCGCCCAGGGCAGCTTCGAGGTCGTGCTGTCGATCCGCGCCGAGGCCAAGAGCGCGGGCAAGGCGGCGTTCATCGCCGAGCTCGACTACGCCGGCATCTTCACCCTGAACAACATCCCGCAGGAGCTGGTCGAGCCGGTGCTGCTGGTCGAGGCGCCGCGGCTCCTGTTCCCGTTCGCGCGCAACATCGTCGCGGAGGTGACGCGCGAGGGCGGCTTCCCGCCGGTGATGCTCCAGCCGATCGATTTCCTCGCGCTGTGGCAGAGCCGCAAGCAGCAGCAGGCGGGCGGGGCCGATCCGGCCGCGCCGCCGCCGGTGGCGAACGCCTGAGCCTGTTCAGGCGCGCGCACCCGCGCGTCGGTCGCTCGCGGCCAGGACCGCCACCGCCGCCATTCCCATGGCCGCACCACCGAACAGCGCGCGGTAGCCGACCAGCGGCAGCAACACCCCGACCACGCCCGCCCCCAGCGCCAGGCCCACGAACAGGCAGAACGCGAAGGCCGCCATCCCTGTCGAGCGGCTCTCGGGCAGCATCTCCGATCCGCGCGCCTGCAGCACGCCGTGGAACGAGCCGACCGAGAATCCGCCCACGAAGTTCGCCGCCGCCACCACCGCAAGCGGCGGGCTGAGCGCGATCCCGCCGAGCCAGACCACCAAGCCTGCCCCACCGCCGATCAGCAGGCCGCGCTCGCCGAAGCGGCGCACCAGCCAGCCGGCGATCCGCGTGTAGAGCAGCGCGCCGAGCCCCGCCGCGCCAAGCAGCAGCCCCGCGCCGGTGAAGTCCAGCCCGTAGCCCTCGACCAGGAAGGCGCCGATGAAGGGTGGCGCGCCGAACGCGAGCGCGCCCTCGAGCCCGACCAGCGCAAGCAGCCGCCGCGCCGATGCGCGGCGGAGCAGCATCGCGTAGCGGGCGAGCGCGCTGGCCCCGGGGCCGTGCACGACCGGCGCGGTGCGCGCGGCCTCGCGCCAGAGCGGCACCGCAGCGACCAGCGACGCGCTCCCCAGCAGGCCGAAGACCGGCCGCCAGCCAACCCAGTCGCCGGCGATCCCGGCGAGCGGCGCCGTGATCAGATTCGAGAGCACCATGCCCGTCATGAAGCGGCCGAGCGTCGCCTGGCGGGTCGCATAGGTCGTGGCATCGCCGATCAGGGCGATCGCGACCGGAATGAGCCCGCCGGCGAAGGCCCCCGCCACCGCGCGCGCGGCCGTCAGCCCGCCGAGCGAGGGGGCGAACGCGGAGGCGAGCGTCGCCGCGCCGTAGAGCGCCATGCAGCCCGCGATCAGCCGGAGCTTGCCGAGCCGGTCACCGAGCGGGCCGAGCACCGGCTGGGCGAGCCCGTAGGCCAGGGTGAACCCCGCCACCACCGGCGCGGCGGCGGCGACCGAGGCGCCGAACCGGCCGGCGATCAGCGCGAGCAGCGGGTCGGCTACGCGGATCCCGGCCCCGGAAAGGAAGCCCGTCAGAATCAGGATCGGAAGGGGCAGCGCATGCGGCGTCACGCGCGCGACAATCGCCCGTCACGCTGCGCTGCGAAAGACCCGGCCCTGCCGACATCACTGAACTGACGCGGCCGAAGGTTTCGCCGCCCTGCCGCGCTTGTTATGTCTGGCCGGTCACGTCCAGGAAGATCCCATGCCCCAGTACCGCTCCCGCACCACCACCCATGGTCGCAACATGGCCGGCGCCCGCGGCCTGTGGCGCGCCACCGGCATGCGCGACGAGGATTTCGGCAAGCCGATCATCGCGATCGCCAACTCCTTCACCCAGTTCGTGCCGGGCCACGTGCACCTGAAGGATCTCGGCCAGCTGGTCGCGCGCGCGATCGAGGCTGCCGGCGGGGTGGCGAAGGAGTTCAACACCATCGCGGTCGATGACGGGATCGCCATGGGCCATGACGGCATGCTCTACAGCCTGCCCTCGCGCGAGCTGATCGCCGATGCGGTCGAGTACATGGTGAACGCGCACTGCGCCGATGCGCTGGTGTGCATCTCGAACTGCGACAAGATCACGCCCGGGATGCTGATGGCGGCGATGCGCCTGAACATCCCGACCGTGTTCGTCTCCGGCGGGCCGATGGAGGCCGGCAAGGTGATCCATCGCGGCGAGACGCGCGCGGTGGATCTGATCGACGCCATGATCGTCGCCGCCGACAGTTCGGTCACCGACGAGGAGGTGGCCGTCATCGAGCGCTCGGCGTGTCCGACCTGCGGGTCCTGCTCGGGCATGTTCACCGCGAACTCGATGAACTGCCTGGCCGAGGCGCTGGGGCTCGCGCTGCCCGGCAACGGCACCGTGCTGGCGACCCATGCCGACCGCAAGCGTCTGTTCCTCGAGGCCGGGCGACGGATCGTCGAGATCACCCGCCGCTGGTACGAGACCGAAGATGCCTCCGTGCTGCCGCGTGCGGTCGCGTCCTTCGCCGCCTTCGAGAACGCGATGACGCTCGACATCGCCATGGGCGGCTCGACCAACACGGTGCTGCACCTGCTGGCGGCGGCGCAGGAGGGCGGGGTCGACTTCACCATGGCCGATATCGACCGACTGTCGCGCCGCGTGCCGGTGCTGTGCAAGGTGGCCCCCTCGGTCGCCAACGTGCATGTCGAGGACGTCCACCGCGCGGGCGGCATCATGGCGATTCTCGGCGAGCTCGACCGCGCCGGCCTGCTCGACACCTCGGTCAGCCGCGTCGATGCGCCCACGCTCGCCGAGGCGCTGGAGCAGTGGGACGTGCGCCGGACCGCAACGGAAACGGTGCAGCACTTCTATCGCGCCGCCCCGGGCGGCATCCCCACCACCGTCGCGTTCAGCCAGGAGAGCCGCTGGAAGGCACTGGACCTCGACCGGGCAGGCGGCGTCATCCGTGACGTCGATCACGCCTTCTCGGCCGATGGCGGGCTCGCGGTGCTCTACGGCAACCTCGCCGAGGAGGGCTGCATCGTGAAGACCGCCGGGGTGGATGCGAGCATCCTGACCTTCACCGGTCCCGCGCGCGTGTTCGAGAGCCAGGAGGCCGCCGTCGCCGGCATCCTCGGCGGGCAGGTCGTGCCGGGCGACGTGGTCGTGGTGCGCTACGAGGGGCCGAAGGGCGGGCCCGGCATGCAGGAGATGCTGTATCCGACCAGCTATCTGAAGTCGAAGGGGCTCGGGAAGGTCTGCGCGCTGATCACCGACGGGCGGTTCTCGGGCGGCAGTTCCGGACTCTCGCTCGGCCACATCTCGCCCGAGGCAGCCGTGGGCGGCGCGATCGGGCTCGTTGAGGACGGCGATCGGATCGAGATCGACATTCCCGCGCGCACGATCAGGCTCGCGGTCTCCGACGCGGAGCTTGCGCAACGGCGTGCGGCGATGGAGGCGCGCGGCGAGGCGGCGTGGCAGCCGACCAACCGGGCGCGCGCGGTCTCGGCGGCGCTGCAGGCCTATGCGGCGCTGACCACCAGCGCCTCGCGCGGCGCCGTGCGGGACGTGGGCCAGATCCGCCGCGGCGCACGGCAGGCGCGGCGCGGCGCGGCGCAGGCGACCGAGTAGCGCGCAAGGCGGCGGACGCACGACGACCGCGCAAACTGTCACGGAACCGTCGTTGAACGCGTCCCGCGTCGGCGCGAGGCTCCTGTTCCCCTCGCCCTGGAGCCCTTCATGCGCGTCCTTGCCGCCGCCCTTGCCCTGCTCGCCGCCCCGGCCATCGCCGCCCCGCAGATCATCACGCTCGAGCCCGCGACTCCGCTGACGCTCGGCAGCGTCGCCTTCGAGGGCGGGCGGTCGATCACCTTCTCGATCGGCATCGGCAGCGGGGCGTTCCGTGGCCGGCATGACGCATCCGACCTGGTGTGGACGGTCTCGGATCGCGGCCCGAACATCGCCTGCTCGCAGGCGCTCGCGATCACCGGGGTGCCGCGCGAGCGGATCTGTGCGGCCGCGAATGCCGGCCGGATCTATCCGATCCCCGCCTATGCGCCGACGATCTACGGGCTCAGGCTCGATCCCGAGCGCGGCGTGTTCCACGTCGTCGACGCGATCGCGCTGAAGACGGCCGACGGCCGGCCGATCGACGGCCTGCTCAACCCGCTGACGGTTGCGACCACCGAAATCCCGCTGGACGCCCGCGGGCGCGCGCTGGCGCAGAACGCCTCGGCGGTGGATGCGGAGGGGATCGTGCGGCTCGCGGACGGGACGTTCTGGATCGGCGAGGAGAACGCGCCCTCGATCCTGCACGTCGCGGCCGACGGACGGATCCTGCTGCGGATCGTCCCGGCGGGCACCGGGGCGGACTTCGCCGGCGCGGGCTATCCCGTGTTCGAAGGGCTGCCCGCGATCCTGGCGAAGCGCTTCACCAACCGCGGCATCGAGAGCATGGCGGTCAGCCCCGACGAGCGGTTCCTCTACACCATCCTGCAGAACCCGCTCGCGAACCCGGATGCGCGCGCCTACCAGCAGGCCAAGAACACGCGGCTCCTGAAGATCGAGCGGACGAGCCTGCGCGTGGTCGGCCAGTACGTCTATCAGCTCGACGATCCGCAGAGCTTCCGCAAGGACCCGTCGAACCGGCAGTCCGATCCGCGCATCAGCGAATTGACCGCGCTCGGCACCGACCGGCTGCTGGTGCTGGAGCGCACCGAGGGCACGACCAAGCTCTACGAGGTCGATCTCTCGGCCGGGGCGACCAACATCCTCGGCGCGCGCTGGGACGACCCGGCGACGCGCCCGACGCTCGAGCAGTCGAACGATCTCGCCGGCGCCGGCATCACGCCGCTCGGCAAGCGGCTGGTGTTCGACAGCGCGGACCATCCGCAGGCGCCGACCAAGCTCGAAGGCGTCGCGGTGCTGCCGGACGGGGCGCTGTTCCTGATCAACGACGACGATTTCGGCATCACCGGCGAGCGCACGGTCGGGCTGATCGTGCGCGGGCTCGACATCCGCATCACGGATTGACGGCGCCGATCCCCAGCGCGCGCGGGGCAGAAGGCGGGCGCGGCATCCGCTACTGTCGGCCCCCGGCGGCATGGGCGGGGGATGGCGATGTCAGGGACTGTGCCGGTTGCGCCGAGGAGGGTGGGCCTTGCGCTCGGCAGCGGCTCGGCGCGCGGGCTTGCGCATTTCGGCGTGCTGCGGGCGATCGAGGAGGCCGGCATCGCGGTTGACGTGATCGCCGGCACCAGCATCGGCGCGCTGATCGGCGCGGTCCATGCCGCCGGCAGGCTCGACACCCTGGCGGCAACCTTCCGAGCGCTGGACTGGCCGCGGATGGTGGCGTTCTTCGACGTGGTGCTGCCCAAGTCCGGGCTGATCGACGGCACGCGGATCGCGGCCATGGTCCGCGAACATATCCCGTCCGCGACGATTGAGGCGCTGTCCAGGCCCTACGCCGCCGTGGCGACCGACCTCGCGACCGGCGAGGAGGTCGTGATCAGCAGCGGGGACGTGATCGAGGCGGTGCGCGCGAGCATCTCGGTCCCCGGCATCTTCACCCCGGTGCGCCGGAACGGCCGGATCCTGGTGGATGGCGGGCTGGTCAATCCGGTGCCCGTCGCGGTCGCGCGCGCGCTTGGCGCCGACGTGGTGATCGCGGTCGATCTCAACCACGGCATCGTCGTCGGCAAGAACCTGACGGCCTGGCGGTCGCCGCGGGTTTCCGGCGCGGCGATGAGGAGTCCAGGCTGGGCGCGCAGCCTCCAGCAGGGGGTGCGCGACGTCACGAACCGACTGCTCGCCCGGGATCTGCCGGCCGTGGCGCGGCTCGCGCGCTGGTCAGCCGCGGAACCGATGCCGAGCATCTTCGAGGTCCTGCTGGCCTCGATCAACATCATGGAGACCACGATCACCGAGGCGCGCCTGACGCAGGACCGGCCCGAGATCCTGATCCGGCCGCCGCTCGGGCACATCCGGTTCCTCGACTTCGACCGGGCCGAGGAGATCATCGAGATCGGCTATCGCAGCGCGGTCGCGCACCTTGCGGAGGTCCCTGCTCCCCACCCGCCGGACCCGCCATGACGAGGCAGCGCCTCGGCGGCGCCGCCCTACGCCGCGGCCGCCTTGCGCGCGCGATCGCTCGCGGTCCTCAGCTGCCCGCAGGCGGCGAGAATGTCGCGCCCGCGCGGGCTGCGGACCGGGCTCGCGTAGCCGGCCGCCATGACGATCTCGGCGAAGCGGCGGATCGTGTTGCCCGAGGAGGTCTCGAAGCGCGAGCCCGGCCAGGGATTGAACGGGATCAGGTTGACCTTGGCCGGGATGCCGCGGATCAGGCGGACGAGCTCGCGCGCATCGGCTTCGCTGTCGTTCACGCCCTTCAGCATCACATACTCGAAGGTGATGCGCCGCGCGTTCGACGCCCCCGGATAGCGCCGGCACGCCTCCATCAGCATCGCCAGCGGATACTTCCGGTTCAGCGGCACCAGTTCGTCGCGCAGGTCGTCGCGCACCGCATGCAGGCTGACCGCGAGATTGACGCCAAGCTCGGCGCCGCAGCGGTCCATCATCGGCACCACGCCGGAGGTCGAGAGCGTGATGCGCCGGCGCGACAGCCCGATCCCCTCGCCGTCCATCGCGATGCGCATCGCCAGCGCGACGTTCTCGTAGTTGTAGAGCGGCTCGCCCATGCCCATCAGCACGATGTTGGAGAGCAGCCGCGGCGCCTCGCCCTTCGGGCTCGGCCACTCGCCATAGGCGTCGCGCGCGGCCATGAACTGGCCGACGATCTCGGCAGCGCCCAGGTTGCGCACCAGCTTCTGCGTGCCGGTGTGGCAGAATCGGCAGGTCAGCGTGCAGCCGACCTGCGAGGAGATGCAGACCGAGCCGCGATCCACCTCGCGGTCGGGGATGTAGACCGTCTCGGCCTCCTGGCCGTCGCGGAAGCGGAACAGCCACTTGCGCGTGCCGTCCTCGGAGATCTGCTCGGTTTTCGTCTCGGGCCGGCC
This sequence comes from Elioraea sp., assembly GCF_051860475.1. Taxonomy (NCBI): domain Bacteria; kingdom Pseudomonadati; phylum Pseudomonadota; class Alphaproteobacteria; order Acetobacterales; family Elioraeaceae; genus Elioraea; species Elioraea sp. The sequence continues at coordinate 25,172 of NZ_JBHYDW010000055.1, forward strand.
GATCACGAAATGCTCCGCAAGCCGCGCCTGCATCGGCTTGGCGATCGTGCTCATGCGCGCGAAGTCGCGCTCACCCTGGTGATAGATCCAGTGCCAGAGCTGCTTGGTGCGCAGCGTCGCCTCGCGCGCGTCGGCGCACGCGACCAGCAGCGCCTCCGCCAACGCCTCGCGCGACATGCCGACAAGCTCGCGCCGCCCGTCCGGCAGCACCGCCGGCGGCGGTGCGAACAAGGCCGCTTTCGCCTCGATCCGCGCTGCCTCCGAGGCGGTGAGCGCCTCGGTCATCTGCACGCGTCCGAGATCGCCCGGTACGCCGCCGAGAACCCCATCAGGCTGAACGTGTCGGTGACCGTGCCGCCGCGCGGAC
>NZ_JBHYDW010000056.1:0-24331 GCF_051860475.1 Elioraea sp.
GGCCGCGCCAGTACCAGCCCGTCTCGGTGTCGCCATAGGCGCCGAGATGTTCAATGCGCTTGGCCGGATCGACCATCTTCAGCTCGTCGCCCGGCCGGTGCATCAGCACCACGCGCAAGCGCCCGACATCGTTGGTGCAGCCCCAGCGCCGGCCCCACACCGCGCGCTGCTCGCCTGCGTCCTCTAAGCCCGGGCTGGGGCGGGACGGGAACGTCTTGATCAGCATGTTGTAGCGGAACTCGCCCTCGGTCATGATCGACACGACCGTTCCTCCTTCGTTTTGTTACCGGATCAGCGTGGTGCGGGGATCGTGTATTCGGGTCCGCGCGCGGTCTCGACGTATTCCGGCCAGCGGTAGTGGATGGGCGCGGCGAAATCCTTCGGCAGCAGCGGTGCGAGCCAGCGTGAGCCGCCGATGCCGCCGCCGGTGCGTTGCACGAACTCCGCCCCCGCCCTCTCCAGCAGCGCGGGTTGTTCCAGCAGGCCGACGAACGTGGCGCCGGTGACCTCGGCCGCCTTCAGCCACATCGGATCAATGCAGGCCGGATGCCCGCCCATCGCGTAGCGCGTCCAGTCGGGCCAGTTGCGCCCTGGCGCATCGACGCGCAGCTGCGACCGCCCGACATAGAGCCGCGCCGTCGGGCAGTGCCAGGTCCAGTCGGTGTAGTCGTCGGAGGTGTAGTTCGTCTGCCAGGGCGGCAGATGCGCGCGCAGCGCCGCCTCGGCGTCCTGCGGCGTGCAGAGGCGCTGGATCTCGGGCGGGAACGGGTCGGCCACCGGCTCAGCGCCGCAGGCCGCGCGGAGCGCGTTGGCAAACGCGACTGCCTCGGCCGAATAGGCGGGCGCACCGAGGTCAGCGAACACATCGAAGGTCGCCTGGGCGATGGCGTGGTTCGGCAGCCCCGGGCGCGTCTTCGTCACCCAGTCCTTGCGCACGGTGCAGTGCGTCATCGCCGCGACGTGGTCGGCGTTGCGGTCCAGCACCGTCCAGACCCGCTCCTGCATCTCGATGGTCGGCGCGCGCAGCGCGTACTGGATCACCGCGAGCCCCGGCGGCAGGTTGTCCGCGGTCGCCTGGCCGGCCTGGAGGATCGCCTCGTTCAGCGACCATGCGCCCTGGTGCGGCAGCATGTTCTCCTTGAGATACTTCGCCGAGGTGTACATCAGGCACACGGCGTCGATCGCACCCGGCGCGCGGCTCACCGAGTGCGAGGAGTGCACCCCCGTGCGCGCGATCGAGGACGACCAGGTCTCGGGCTCGAGGCACTCGAAGGTGTAGATGCGCGACCAGTAGGTGGCGCAATGCGTGTCCCACAGGCAGGAATTGGCGAGCGACAGGAACGAGGTCGGATGCCAGGAGATCGCGGCGGTGAAGGCGTCGTAGAAGCCGTGCGTCGCGTGCACGGGCTTGGAGCCGCACATCTTCTCGGCAGGCTCGCCCATCAGCACGAGCGTGCCTTTCAGCCCATGCTTCTCCATCGCGTGCTTGGCCGCGAGCGTGCCGGCGAGCGCGCCGATGCCCAGCGCCGAGTGCGGATCGGTGTGGCCGGCCGTGTGGGCATGCGTGCCGGCGCGCGGCTCGCGGCGGGCGACCGGCTCCTGGCTGGTGCCGGGCACGGCGTCGTACTCGGCGATGGTGGCGAGCACCGGCGCGCCCGCCTGCGTGCCGGGCGCGGTCCAGGAGGCGCGGAACGCCGTCGGCATCCCGGCGGTGCCCTCCTCGACCGTGAACCCCTCGCGCCGGAGCCGCGCGACGAACCAGGCGGCGGAGCGGTACTCGCGCCAGGAAGGCTCGGCGAGGCGCCAGAGATGCAGGTGGTCCGCCGACAGCGACGCCGCCTGCGCGGCGACCCAGGACGCCGCATCGCGCTGCGCCGCGCTCAGGTCCGTCATCGTTCCCGCTTCCTCCGTAGCCACAGATCGCCGGCGAGCATCACCATCGACAGCAGCATCATCACGCAGGCCGCCACCGCCATCACCGGATCGAGATTCTCGTTGATGCCGTCCCACATCCGACGCGGCAGGGTGAACAGCGCACGCGAGGCGATGAACAGGATCAGCACCGCCTCGTCCCAGGAGTGGATGAAGGCGAAGATCGCGCCCGAGGCGATCCCCGGCATCACCCGCGGCATGATCACCCAGCGCAGCGTCTGCGGCAGGTTCGCGCCCATGCTGCGCGCTGCCTGCTCCAGCCGCGGATCGAAATTCGCCAGCGTCGCCGAGACCGTGATCACCACATACGGGATGCCCGTGACGCCGTGCACCAGGATGATGCCGAGATAGGTGTCGAGCAGGTCGAGCCGGATCCAGAGCCGGTAGATGCCGAGCGCATAGACGATCGAGGGCACGATGATCGGCAGCAGCATCAGCACGCGCACGAGATCGGTCAGGCGTGTCGAGAGCTTCCAGCACCCGATCGCGCAGAGCGTGCCCGACACGACCGCCAGCACGGTGGAGAACACTGCGATCACCAGGCTTTGCCAGGTGCTGGTGAGCCAGCGCTCGGAGGTGAAGAAGGTGACGTAGTGCTGGAGGCTCGGCGCCTCGTAGGGCAGCGAGAGGAAGCGCTGGTCGGTCAGGCTCAGCGGGAAGACGATGCTGATCGGCAGCAGCAGAAACATCAGCACCGACCAGGCGAGCGCCTTCGCAGTCGGGCCGGCCTGCGCGGAGCGGTCCATCTCAGTGCCGGCTGCCGAACAGCCGCCGGAAATCGACGACGCGGGCGAAGATCGCGAGCACCAGCACGACCGCGACCAGCAGCGTGCTCGCCATCATCGTGCCCACGCCCCAGCGGATCAGATCGAGGATCTGGAGCTTGATGTACTCGGCGACCATCAGCGTCCGCCCGCCGCCGAGGATCGCCGGGGTGACATAGAAGCCGAGCGAGAAGATGAAGACCAGCACCGTCGCGGCGACGATTCCCGGCAGGGTGAGCGGCAGGAACACACGGCGGAACGCCTCGCCCGGAGTCGCGCCGAGCCCGCGGGCGGCCGGCACGAGACGTGGATCGATGTCGCGCATCGACGCATAGAGCGGCAGTACGGCATAGGGGATCATGTAGTGCACCATGCCGACCGCGATGCCGAACTCGTTCCAGATCAGCCGCAGCGGCTGGTCGATCAGACCGATCCCGAGCAGCGCCTCGTTCACCACGCCCTGGCTGCGCAGCAGCGTCACCCAGGCGAAGGCGCGCACCAGCACGCTGATCCACAAGGGCAGCAGCACGCAGACGAACATCCAGCGCTGCACGCGCGGCGAGGCGGAAACGAGCGCGTAGGCAACGACGTAACCGGCGAGCAGGGTGATCGCGGTGGTGATGGTGCAGATGCGCAGCGTGGTCATCCACACGCGCTGCAAGGCCGCGCTGGTCACGAGCCGCTCGTAGTTGCCGAAGCCCGGCTCGGGCTCGGTGAACGAGATCCACAGCACCTCGGCCAGTGGGAAGGCGTACAAGGCCGCCATCAGGACGACCGCCGGTGCGATCAGCAGCCACCACGAAAACGATGCGCCGAGAAACCACGTCTGCCGTGCCGTCTGCGGCAAGGTGGCGGCAAGCGTCGCCATCAGTCCTGCACCACCGGCACCGAGGCATCGGCCGGCCACGCGAGACGCACGCGACGTCCCTCGGCCGGCTCCACCGGGCAGCGCCAGGCTGGTACGGTCACCTGGAAGGAGCCGGCAGCCCCGGTCTCGACGATGAGCGCGAAGGAGGTGCCAAAGTACGACCACGCCGCAATAGTGCCCTCGACCGTGTTCGGCGCAGCCTCGCCCTCAGCGGCGATGCCGATCTTCTCGGGCCGGAGCGCGATCAGCACGTCGTCCCCCGGCGGCGGCGGCCCATTCTGCACGAAGCGCGCGCCGTCCACCGCATAGGCGAAGCCGTCCTGCCGCCGCTCGACGACCCGCCCGGCAAGGAAGTTCGACTTGCCGAGGAAGTCGGCGACGAAGCGCGTGGCCGGGCGTTCGTACAGCGCGCCCGGCGGACCCTCCTGCACCAGCCGGCCGTCGCGCAGGATGGCGATGCTGTCGGACATCGACAGCGCCTCCTCCTGGTCGTGGGTGACGTAGATGAAGGTCAGCCCCACGCGCCGATGCAGCGCCTTCAGCTCCACCTGCAACTCTGCGCGCAGCTTCTTGTCGAGCGCGGAGAGCGGCTCGTCGAGCAGCAGCAGCGCCGGCTGGAACACGAGCGCACGGGCCAGCGCCACGCGCTGCTGCTGCCCGCCCGAGAGCTGGCTCGGCCTACGGTCCTTCAGATGACCGAGCTGGACGAGATCGAGCGCCTCGGCGACGCGCCGCTCGGCCTCGGCGCGGGCGACGTTGCGCACCCGCAGCGGGAAATGCACGTTCTCCGCCACCGTCATGTGCGGGAACAGTGCGTAGCCCTGGAACACCATGCCGAAGTTTCGCTTCTCGGGCGGCAGCGGCGTGATCGGCGACTCGTCGAGCAGGATCTCGCCCGCGGTCGGCTGCACGAAGCCCGCGATCGCCATCAGGATCGTCGTCTTGCCCGAGCCCGAGGGCCCGAGCAGCGTGACGAACTCGCCGCGCGCGATCGTCAGCGTGACGTCGTCGACCGCGCGCGTCGGGCCGTAGTGCTTGGCGAGGTGCCGCACCGTCAGGCTGTGCTGCAGCGCCGCCATCAGTCGCGGTAGCCCGGGTCTTCGCGATCGAGCAGGCGGCGCAGCGCCGCCCAGGGCCGCCAGCCCGTGTTCGCCGGCGCGGTGAACTGCGCCTGGGTGCGCGCGACCACCTCCGGCGGCGGTATCGACAGCGTGCGGTTCATCGAGGTCGCCGCCACCTGGATCCGGCAGGCCATCTCAAGGTAGTACATGTGATAAAATGCCTCGGCGACCGTGCGCCCGACGGTCAGCAGGCCGTGGTTGCGCAGCAGCATCCCCGGCGCATCACCGAGATCGCGCACCAGCCGGTCGCGCTCGCTCAGATTGTCGTCTGCCGCGATGCCCTCGTACTCGTGCACCGGCACGCGGCCCGCGAACTCCATCGACATCTGGTTGAGCGGCAGGATGCCGTCCTTCGTCGCCGCCACCGCCATGCCGGCGAGCGTATGGGTGTGCATGACGCAGTGCGCATCGTCGCGGCCCATATGGATTGCAGAGTGGATCACGAACCCGGCGGGGTTGACCGGCCAGCGCGCATCGCCGACCGGGTTGCCTGCGACGTCGATCACCACCAGCGACGAGGCGGTGATCTCGCCGAACATCATGCCGTAGGGGTTGATCAGGAAGCGCGGCTCGCCAGGGCCGGGCAGACGCGCCGAGAGATGGGTGAAGATCAGGTCGTCCATGCCGAAGCGCGCGATCAGGCGGTAGGCGGCAGCGAGGTCCTCGCGCAGCGCGCGTTCGGTCACCTCGGCTTCGGGCGGTTGCGGCGGCATCGCGTTCATGCGTCGATCCGTTGCGTTCGGTGACCATCACCCCGGGGTGATGGCGCCGGAGTGTCAGCCTAACCTGCCGCTTCATCAAGGGCAGGTCAGGGACCCCACACCATGAGCGATCCGGCGGCAGCACGTCGCTCGCCGCTTGCGCATCTGCATGAGGCCGAGGCAGAGCAGGTCGGTCGGCTTCATGCCCGGCGCGTGAAGTCCTTCCTTCGTGGTGATTGTCGGCTGCTGGTTCCGCGTGATTCGCTTCTTGGTGTCGATTCGCGGAGCGTGCGATGGGCGCAGCGGTGCTGATCCGGACGGACATCGAGGCGGCGGAACTGCGTCGCCCTGCACGGCCGGAGGACGGACCGCCGGGTCGCTACCCGGCTGCTCGGCCTGCCGCGAGGGCCGCATGCTGCGCCTGGTGAGGTCGCTGAACCTGTCCTTGCCGGGCACGGCGCCGATGACCTCGCCGCCGTGACCGCGGCGCTCAACAGCAGACCCCGCAGGACGCCCGGATGGAGGACGCCCGCCGAGGCTCTCGACGCGGCGCTCCGATCAGTCCAGGCCGGCGTTGCGACGACCAGCTGAGACCGGGAAGAATTGAAGTGACCTACCCGCCGGTCTCGCGCTCCAGGAAGTCGAGCAGTGCGCCGAGGTCCTGCGCATTGCCCACCACCTGCTCGGGCATCTTGGTGCCCGGCGTGTAGGTCGCGGGCCCCAGGGTGAACAGCTTCGCCACGGTCTCGCGCGTCCAGACGATGTCCATGCCCCTGAGCGCCTCGCTGAACGGGTAGTCGGGCACGGTGGCGATGCGCCGTCCGAACAGCCCGGCAAGCGTGGGGCCGGCGCGGTTGGCGCTGTCCCCCTTCAGCGTGTGGCAGGCGGCGCAGGCGCGGAACACGCGCGCGCCGGGGTGGTCGGAGGAAGCCTCCTCCTCCAGCCCCGTCACCGCGCCGCCGAGATGCGCGCCCGTCTCGGGGTCCCAGCGCCGCACCCGGCGGTCGGACCCGCCCGTCCAGAGCACGCCGTCGGGGGCGAAGGCGGCCGCCCAGACCGGCAGGCCGGGGCCCGTGAGCGAGCGGATCAGCCGCCCCTCGGGCAGGGCCCAGATCGCGACGCTGCCGCGGATGCCGCCGGCGGCGAGCCGCGTGCCGTCGCGGCTGGCGGCGAGCGTGATCAGCGGCGCAGTGCCGGCGTCGAGCCGGCGCGCTGTCCCCCCGCCAGGCGGGATGAGGAACACCGTGCCCTCGGCGCCGGCGGCGGCGATGCCGCCGTCCGGTAGTACGGCGAGCGCGTTCAGCGGGAACCCCGCCTCGAGCAGCACGCGCGGGGTGCCGTCGAGCGGCCAGAGCCGCACCGTGCCGTCGTAGCCCGCGGACACCACGGCGGACCCGTCGGGCAGCCAGCCGACCGCGTTCACCGCGTTCTCGGTGTGGCCCTGGAAGACGCGCGGCTCGCCGCCGTCCACCGGCCAGACGCGCACGGTGCGGTCCCACGAGGCCGAGGCGATGCGCTGCCCGTCCTGCGCCGCGGCCACGGCGGCGACGCGCGCCTCGTGGCCCGCGAACATGCGCGCGGGCTCGCGGCCGCCGGGGTGCCAGAGCGCGATCCGCCCGTCCTCGCCGCCGGTGACGAAGCGCCCGTCCGGGAGAAAGGCGACCGCATCGACCGCCCCCTCGTGCGCGCGCAGCACCGCCTCGGCAGCGCCGCGCGCGGGCGACCACAGGATCGCCGACTGGTCGAAGCTGCCGGAGACGACGTGCGTGCCGTCCGGGCTGACGGCGATCGCCTTCACCGGGCCGCCATGGCCGCGCAGCTCGGCGGCGGCGGGCGAGGCAAGGACGAGCAGCAGAGCGACGATCAGGCGCATGACGACCCCTCCGACGCGCTCAGGATGACGGCGAGAACCCGAGCGCCGTCAACGCCGCGCGCGTGGCGGGCTCGGTCAACAGATCGCGGAAGGCGCGCACGGGGGCGCGATCGAGGCGGGCTTCGGGCACGGCGAAGTCGTAGTGCTCCTCGGCGAGCGGGATGAAGCCGAGCCCGTAGTCGCGCGCCACCGTGGCGATCGCCACCCCCCAGTCGGCGCGGCCCTGCGCGACCGCCGCGGCGACTGCGTTGTGGCTCTTCGGCTGGTTCAGGAAGCCGGACGGGCGGGCGCCCTTCAGCAGCCCGTCGATCAGCACGCGCGTGCCGCTGCCGGCATTGCGGTTCACCATCAGGCAGGACGGGTCGGCGAGCGCGCCGGCGACCGCCTCCTCCGCGGTGCGGTTCTCGAAGCGGGCGTCGCCGGGACGGAACACGACGCCCTGCATGCGCCGCCAGCCCGGGATCAGCGCCACACCCGCGGGCAGCAGCGGGCGGTTGTAGGTGCCGGTCCTCGGGTCGAGCAGGTGCATCGGCGCGAGGTCGACCTCGCCGCGGCGGGCAGCGGCCAGCCCGCCGAGCGAACCCACGTTCAGCACCTTGGCGGTGATGCCGCGCTCGGCGAGCAGCCCGGCGATCCGGTCGAGCCCGACGCAGTGGCTGCCGATCACCACCAGGTCGGCCGGGCGGGTGCCGCGCCCGATCAGCGTGACCGTGACCGGCACGCCGGCCTCGACCGCGTCCACCAGCGCCGGAACGGCGACGAACCCGTCGGCGAGCGAGAACGCCGTGACCGCGCCCGAGCCCTTCGCGAGCGGATAGGCGGCGAGCCCGGTCTCGCTGCGGACCAGCGAAACCATCGCGTACTCGGTGCGGCCCAGTTCCGAGGGCAGGCGCACCGCGAGCCGCGCCTCCACCGTCTCGGCCTCGGTCTCGGCCAGCCCGGCCATCGCCCGGATCAGCGGGGCGACGAAGCCGTGGAAGGTGAACACCGCCGAGGTCGGGAAGCCGGGCAGCACGATCAGCGGCGTGTCGTCGGCAACCGCCAGGCAGAGCGGCTTGCCCGGCTTCAGCGCCACCCCGTGCACGACGATCCGCCCGATGCGCGAGACCACGCGGTAGCAAAGATCGCCCGCTCCCTTCGAGGTGCCGCCCGACAGCACCACCAGGTCTGCCGCCGCCAGCGCCTCGGTCAGCGCCCTCTCCAGCGCTGGCTCGTCATCCGGCACGATGCCGAGGGGGATCGCCGTGCCGCCGGCCTCGGCGACCGCGGCAACGACGATCGCCCCGTTGCTGTCGAACACCCCGGCCGGGCGCGGCGGTCCGCCGGGGGCGACGAGTTCGTCTCCCGTAGAGAGCACGGCGACGCGCGGCCGGCGCACCACCGAGACCTCGGCGCGGCCGACCGCGGCGAGCATGCCGAGTTCGCGGCTGGTCAGCACGCGGAAGCGGCGCAGCACGGTCTCGCCCCGCGCGATGTCGCCGCCGGCGCCGCCGACATGCGCGCCCGGGGCGACCGGGCGGCGCAGCGCGATCCAGGCGCCCTCGTCATCCTCGCCCGGCTCAGCGTGCTCGACCATCACCACGGCATCCGCGCCGCGCGGCATCATCCCGCCGGTGGCGATCACGCTCGTGATGCCGGGCTCGACCGCCAGCGCCGGCGGGTGGCCGCAGGCCAGCACCTCCGGGTTCAGCCTCAGCCGCACCGGCGACACCTCAGAGGCAGCCAGCGTATCAGCCGAGCGCACCGCGAAACCGTCGACGATCGAGCGGTCGAAGCCCGGCACATCGACGCCGGCGACCACGTCCTCGGCCAGCACGCGGCCGAGCGCGAGGCCGAGCGGCACGGTCTCGGGGCCGAGCGGGCGCGGCACCAAGGCGGTGGCGAAGCGGCGCCGCGCCTCGTCCTCGGACACGACCTCGAGGAACTGCTCCTGCCGGGCGGCGGCGCGCACTGCGGCCATGGCGTCCAGCGGCGGCATGATCAGAACCGCTGCACGGCGACCGTCGCCCCGGCCGGCAAGCCCTCGCTCTCCGGCGGAACCACCACCATCCCGTCGGCGGCCGCGAGCGCGGCCAGCGTCGGCGCGTCCGGCGAGGCCAGCGGCTCGGCGATCTCGCCGCGCAGTCGCACCAGGACAAGATCGGTCATCCCCACAGCAGAGGCGATCCGGCCAAGGAGGCGCGCGGTGACCACCTCGGGCTCCGGCCTGCCCGTAAGGCGTCGGATCACGGGCGCGCCGAGCGCGCGCCAGCCGAGCCATGCCGCCGCGCCGCCGGGCAGGCGCAGCACGGGCACGCCATCGGTCTCGTCGAGCGCGGCGGTCTCGATCGGGCGCGCAGCGAGGCAGGGCTCGCCCGCAGCGGGCCGCACCAGCAGATCGGCCTCGCCCCGCTCTGTCTCGCCAGCGGCGGCGCGCAGCATCGCCTGTGCAGGCCCGTCGAGCCTGATCGAGACCACCGGCTCGGCGCGCACGGTGAGCGCCTCGCGCCCGAGCGCAGCCGCGATCGCGATGTGCGGCGGACCGAGCACGGTGCCGTAGGGCACCAGCAGCATCCCGGCGGCCGCTTCGCCGCCGGCGCCGACCGCGCCGTCTCCCGGCGCCGCCGCGACCGTCGCCGCCAGAGCCCCACCGATCTCCTCGATGGCCTCGCGGGCGAGCACCGCGTCCGCGCCCACGGGCAGTACACCGCCCGCCGGCACCGTCTCGGCAAGGCTGAGCGGAACGGGTCCGTACGGCCCGGCGCCGAGGGTCTCCTCGGCGCGCACCGCGACCCCGGACCGTCGCGCGACCGGGCGCGACGGCAAGGGACCGAAGGCCCGCAGCGCCTCGGCCAGGACCCGGCCGGCGGCGCGCGGAAGTGGCACGGTTTCAGTGCGCGCAAGCGGGGGGATCGCGGCGATCCGACCAAGCAGCGCGGCCAGCGGCGTCAGGGTGCGTGGAAGGCGATCCATCGCGCGCAGATGTGGCGTGGCCGCCAGGCGAACGGAACCCCCATCACGCCGAGGACGTCGCCTCCTTCTTGGGCCGGAAGCCCTCCCACTCGGAGTCGGTCAGCCCCTCGAGGAAACTGAAATTGCCGGCCCCGCGCAGCCAGCGTCCGCCGTCGATCGTGACGCAGGCGCCGTTGATGTAGGCTGCCTGGTCGGACACGAGATAGGCGGCGAGGTTCGCGAGTTCCTCGTGCTCGCCCACGCGCTTGAGCGGCACGGTGGTGACGACATGCGCGGCGAGATCCTCGCGCGGGAACAGCCGGTCCCAGGCGCCCTTGGTGGGGAACGGGCCGGGTGCGATCGCCACCGTGCGGATGCCCTTCGGCCCCCACTCCACCGCGAGCGACTGGGTCATCGCCAGCAGCCCGGCCTTGGCCATGGCCGACGGCACGACGTAGGGGCTGCCGGTCCAGGCATAGGTCGCGACGATCGACAGCACCACGCCGGGCCGTCCGGCAGCGAGCCAGCGCCGCCCGGCCGCGGTGGTCGCGTAGAGGGGACCGTGCAGGGTGATGTTCAGCACGGCGTCGGCCGCGCGATGGCTCAGCGTCTCGGTGCGCGCGATGAAGTTCGCGGCAGCGTTGTTCACGAGCACGTCGATCCCGCGCTCGGCGAAACAGGTCTCCATCACAGCGTCGACCGCCGCCGGGTCGCGCACGTCCACGCTGTGGGTCGTCACCTCGACATCGGTCGCCGCGCCGATCTCGGCTGCGGCGGCCTGAAGCACGTCGAGCCGCCGTCCGACCAGCACGAGATCGGCACCGAGCTCGGCGAACCGCCGGGCCATCGACCGGCCGAGCCCGGTGCCGCCCCCGGTCACCAGGATCCGTTTGCCGGACAGGAGACCGGGAGCGAACACAGGACTCAGTTCTCGAACACCACCGGCAGACCGGCCGCGCTCAGCGCGTCGGCCCGCGCCTTCAGCCAGGCGCTGGCGAACGCCTCAGCCTCGGAGGGCGCTCCGCCGATGAAGCCCCGCCACGTGGCCTGGAGCACCTGCTGGCGCTTCAGCAGCGCCTCGTTGTGCGCATCGTGCTCCGGCTTCCACACACCCGCCTCCTTCAGCGCGCGCACGGCACCGGGATGCCAGGGCACCACCCAGCCCAACCGCTGGCGTTCGAGCGCCCAGCCGATATTGCCGGGAGCAGCCGCCTTGTACTCGTCGTAGAGGACGAGATGGGCGCGCACGTAGTTGTAGACGAGCGCCTCGTCGGTCGCGGCGTAGGTGGAGAGGATCGGATAGGGATAGGTCGCGCCCTCGACCGGCTTGTCAGGGGTGATCTCCGCGCCCTCCTTGCCGATGCCGGGGATGTAGAATGGCGCGCGCGCCTGAACGCGCGCCCAGCCTTCCGTGTCGTTGTGCGGGACCGGGGGATAGTGCACGCCGCGCGAGGAGGCGGCGAGCTGATAGACCGGTCCGGCGATGGTCGAGGCGAAGGCCGCGTCCACCTGGCCGTTGATCAGCCCGGTCATCGAGGCGCCGTAGCCGCCGAAATCGACCCGCTGCACGTCGTTCCAGCCCAGATTCGCGAACGCCATCAGCGCAGTGATGTTGCCGTTCAGGCTCGGCGCGCCGGCGACCCAGGCGACGCGCTTGCCGCGCAGATCCGCGAGCGTGCGGATGTTCGCATCCTTTGCCGTGATCAGCGTCAGCAGCTGGTCGGAGTTGTTGAGCAGCACCAGCCGGATGTCCTGCGGTCCCCAGTCGCGGCTGGCGCCGAACTCGTACACGCCCTCCTGGCTGAAGTAGGACGCCACGCCGAGATAGCCGAACTGCGCGCGCCCGTCGCGCAGCGGCACCTGGCGGGCGACGTCGTTGCGGCCCGGCAAGGCGCGGATGCTGACATTCAGCTTCTGGCGCATCGCGTTGCCGATCGCCACCACCTGATTGTAGCCGCCCGAGCCGACATCGTAGGCGGTGACCGCGATCGTGGCGGGCAGCTGGACCGGCGCCGGCTGTGCCAGTGCCGTCCCCGCGCCTGCGACCAGCAGGCCGGTGGCAAGCATGGTGCGGATCATGCGTTCTCCTCCCTGTGAACTCCCGGCCTGTGACCTCCCGGTTGAACGGAAGATGGCGTGCGCATCACGCCGCCGCAACCCGCGTCGCACCGCCGCCGAAGCGCAGCAGCAGGAGCGCGAGCCCCGCAAGCCCCAGCGCCGCCGCCACCAGCGTGCCATGGCTGAGCCCGGTCAGGGGGCCGCCGGGCAAGGCGAAGGCGATGCCTCCCGCCGCGAGCAGCACACGCGCCGACAGCCCGGCAGGATTGCCGCGCATCGCTCCGAACCCCATCAGATAGCCCTGCAATGCCGATCCGAACAGCACGATGCCGATCACCGCGGTCCCGATGACCAGCCCGATCTCCCATGCCGCCCCCTTCAGGATCAGCGCCGGGTTCAGCACGAAAAAGAACGGCACGAGATAGATCGCCGAGCCCAGCCGCATCGCCTCGAAGCCGGTGCGCATCGGGTTCGCCTTGCCGACCGAGGCCGCCGCGAAGGCGGCCAGCGCGACCGGCGGGGTGATGAAGCTGACCATGCCCCAGTACATGATGAAGAGATGGACCGCGAGCGGATCGAGACCGCCTCGCACCAGGGCGGGCGCCAGCGTGATCGCGAGGAAGATGTAGCAGGCGGTCACGGTCATCCCCATCCCGAACACGAACGAGGTGATCGCGCCCATCAGCAGGAGCACCAGCGTGGAGTCGCCCGCAAGGAAGACGAGATCGTTTGCGAGCGTCCCCGCCATCCCGGTCATCGCGAAGGCGCCGACGATCAGACCAACGCCGAGCAGGATCGCAACGAGTTCGGCGAGCGAGCGGGCACAGTCGGCGAAGAACTGCGCGAGCCGGTAAAGTCCGAGCCGCCGGTCCGGCAGCACCTGGTTGATCACCAGCATCAGCGCGGTCGCGTACCAGGGAGCGAGGTTCTCCTGGTTCTCGCGCAGCATCGCCCAGATCAGCAGCGCGAACACGGCGATGAACGGCCAGCCGCGCGCGAGGGTCGTGCGCGTGGGCGGGATCTCGGTCTCGGCGACCCGGCCGAGGCGCTGGCGTGCCGCGTAGCCGTCGATCTGCACCACCAGCCCGAAGTAGAACAGCAGGGCCGGGATTGCCGCGGCGATCGCGACCTCGACATAGGCGATGCCAAGGAACGAGGCCATCACGAACGCGGTCGATCCCATCACCGGCGGCATCAGCACGCCACCGGTGGAGGCAACCGACTCGACGCCGGCGGCGGTGTGCGGGGCGAAGCCGGTCCGCTTCATCGCCGGGATGGTGACCACGCCCGAGGCGATCACGTTCGAGATCACGCTGCCCGAGATCGAGCCCTGCAATCCCGAGGAGATCACCGCGACCTGTGCCGCGCCGCCACGCCAGCGTCCGACCAGCCCGAACGCAAGATCGGTGAAGAAGCGTCCCGCGCCCGTGTGGTTCATCGCCACGCCGAACACGATGAAGCCCACCACCAGGTCGCCGAAGGCGCGCATCGGGATCCCGAACGCGCTCTCGGTCGAGAACGCGTGGAAGCTTATCGCGTCAAGGAACGGCGTCGCGATGCCCGAGATCGGGCCCGGCATCGAATCCGCAACCGTGGGATACAGCGAGATCAGGAACACGATCACCGCGATCGCGGTGCCGCCGGCGCGCCGCGTCGCCTCGATCACGACCACCCAGGCCGCGACCGAGATCCAGCGCGCCGTCTCGGGCGCGGCGTACTCCCATCCTTCCAGCAGGATGCGATCGGCGGCGAACGCAAGCCAGATGAACACCGCTGAGGCCGTGACCGCGAGCAGCCAGTCGATCGTCGGGATTCCCGGCCGTCTCCGGCGCCAGCCCGGATAGCCGAGGAACACGACCGGCATGAACACTGCCGCGAGCAGGAACAGGTAGCGGTTCTCGAGGACGACACGGCCGAGGAAGAACTGCAGGTTGAAGTGCTGGTTGACGGCAAGAATGATGCCGGCCACGCCCAGCACCGTCGCGATCCCACGCGCGATCCCGTCGAGGCGCTGCGGCTCTGCCGTCTCCACGCCGTTCCCCCTCGGTTCCGTCTGGGCGGCACTCCAGGGACGTGTGGTAGCATCCGCCGGTTAGGATGGTCCAGGACGGAGGAACGCCGATGCCGGAAGGAGGCCTCGCGACGCGCGACCGGCACGGCGTCGCGCCCGATGCGGCCGGTTTGAACCTGTACCGGGTCGATCAGTCGCTTGCGATGCTGCTCGACCTCCATCTCGCACCGGCCCTGCATGCGCATCTCGAACCGCATCTCGATGCGCTGGGCGAACTCGCCGGTGGCGAGCTCGATGCGCTCGCGCGAGAGGCCGACCGCAACGGGCCGGCGCTCGCCCCGCGCGACCGGTTCGGCACCACGATCAACGAGGTCCGCCACCACCCGTCCTATGCGGCGATGCAACGGATCGGACTCGCCCGGTTCGGCCTCGCCGCGATGGTGCATCGGCCGGGCGTGCTCGGCTGGCGGGAGCCGCTGCCTGCGGTGGCGAAGTACGCGTTTCAGTACCTGTTCGCGCAAGCGGAGTTCGGGCTGCTGTGCCCGATCTCCATGACCGACACGATGGCGAAGGTGCTGCGGCTCTATGCCTCGCCCGAGCTTCAGGAGCGCTGGCTGCCGCGCCTGACCGGCCAGGAGCCAGAGAGCTGGGCCTCGGGCGCGATGTTCATGACCGAGCGCCAGGCGGGCTCGGATGTCGGCGCGATCGAGACCATCGCCGCGCGCCAGCAGGACGGCACCTGGCGGCTCACCGGCGACATGGGGTTCTGCAGCAATGCGGGCGCCGATGCCGCGCTGGTGCTGGCGCGCGCCACCGGGGCGCCCAGCACCAAGGGACTTGGCCTGTTTCTGCTGCCGCGGCTGCTTGAGGACGGCACACCGAACCACTACCGGATCGTTCGCCTCAAGGACAAGCTCGGCACGCGTGCTATGGCCTCGGGCGAGATCGTGCTCGATGGCGCGATCGCGTATCTGGTCGGCGACGTCACGCGCGGCTTCGCCCAGATGGCAACCATGGTGAACCTCTCGCGGCTGTCCAACGGCGTGCGCTCGGCAGGGATGATGCGGCGCGCATTGATCGAGGCGACGGTCGCCGCGCAGGCGCGCACCGCGTTCGGCCGCAGCGCGATCGCCTTCCCGGCGATGCGCCGCACACTGATGAAGATCCGCCTGCCCGCGGAGGAGGCGCTGTCGTTCTCGCTGTTCTGCGCGGCGACGATGGATCGCGCGGATGCGGGCGACGCAGCGGCCGCGCGCGTACTGCGGCTCGCGACACCGCTGCTCAAGTTCCGCGCCTGCCGCGACGCGCGCGCCGCGATCGGTGATGCGATGGAGGTGCGCGGCGGCAACGGCTACATCGAGGACTTCGTCGAGCCGCGGCTGCTGCGCGACGCGCATCTCGGATCGATCTGGGAGGGCACGTCCGCGGTGGTGGCAGAGGATGCGATCAAGCGCGGCGTCGGACGCGGCAGCTGCCTGCCCGATTTCGTCGCCGCCCTGACTGCGCTGCTCGCCGACGTGCCGCTGGCCGCGGCAGGACCGGTCGCCGAGACGCTCAACCGCGCGGCGCGCTTCGCCGAGGAGGTCGCCGAGACCGACGACGACGGTCTCTATCGCCAGGCTGCCTCGGGGCTCTACCACGCCGCGTGCGCGGCCCTGTTCGTCTGGGAGGGAACGGCGCTGGCCGCGCGCGGAGGCGATGCGCGGCGCGCCACGCTCGCGCGCCTGGTGCTCGACCACCGACTGTCCGCGCGTGATCCGCTCGCCGCCGGAGACCGCGCCGACGAGACCGCGATCGCAGATGCGTGGATCAACGACCAGGAGCTATCGCTGGAGGACGCGCTCGACCTCATGTGACGCGGTGGTCGTCCGGCACGCAGCCTTGCGCGCGGCGCAGGGCAACCCTGTGACATACTCCGTCCCTGACGCGGCCGGGCCTGTCATGCTTCCCCGACCAGCGGGCGCAACTGCCCGAGCCTGCCTCGCGCACCAAGGAGCTATCATGATCGACCTGTACTACTGGCCGACGCCGAACGGCCACAAGATCACGATCTTCCTCGAGGAAACTGCGACACCCTACACGATCAAGCCGATCAACATCGGCAAGGGCGAGCAGTTCGATCCCGAGTTTCTCAGATACGCGCCGAACAACCGCATGCCGGCGATCGTCGATCACGCGCCGGCCGATGGCGGCGATCCGCTGAGCGTGTTCGAGTCCGGCGCGATCCTGCTCTATCTGGCCGAGAAGCACGGCCGCTTCATCGCGCCCGACCTGCGCGGGCGCGCAGCAACGCTGGAGTGGCTGTTCTGGCAGATGGGCGGGCTCGGCCCGATGTCGGGGCAGAACACGCATTTCCGCGCCTATGCGCCGGAGAAGCTGCCCTACGCGATCGACCGGTACGAGCGGGAAGTGAACCGGCTCTACGGCGTGATGGACAGGCGGCTCGACGGGCGCGACTTCCTCGCCGGCGAGTACTCGATCGCCGACATGGCCTGCTACCCGTGGGTGGTGCCGCACGAGCGCCAGGGCCAGAGGATCGACGAGTTCCCGCGCCTGAAGGCATGGCTCGCGCGGATCGCCGAGCGCCCTGCGGTGCAGCGCGCCTACGAGCTCGGCAAGCAGTACCAGACGGCGCAGGCGCCCATGGATGACGAGCGTCGGCGCATCCTGTTCGGCCAGACCGCCGCCAGCATCGCCGCCGGCCAGCACGGCCCGCGCGCAGCGTGATCACCCTCTACGAGCTCACCGGCGCGGATGTCGCACGCCGGTTCAGTCCCTATTGCTGGCGCATCCGCATGAGCCTGCGTCACAAGGGTTTGCCGTTCGAGGGAATCGCCTGGCGCTTCACCGAGAAGGACCGTCTTGCGCCGGCGGGATCGCAGTTCGTGCCGGTGCTCCGGGACGGCGACACCTGGGTGCACGACAGCATGGCGATCGCCGAGTACCTGGAGGCGACCTACCCGGACCGGCCGGGCCTGTTCGGCAGCCCGCACGGTGCGGCGCTCGCGCGCTTCGTCGCCGCCTGGACCGACCGGACGGTGCAGCTGAATGCGTCGCGGCCAATCCTGATGGATATCTTCAGCTGCCTTCATCCTGGCGACCGGGACTACTTCCGCACCACGCGGGAGAAGAGGTTCGGCAAGCGGCTGGAGGAGGTCTGCCCGGACCCGCAGGCCGAGTTGCCGTCGTTCCGGCTGCTACTTGAACCGGCGCGGCGCGTGTTCGGCAAGCAGGCCTATCTCGCCGGCGAGGCACCGAACTACGCCGACTACGCGCTCTACGGTACCTTCATGTGGTGGCGCATGACCAGTCGGCTCCCGCCGTTCGAGCGCGAGGACATCATGTCCAGCTGGCTCGCGCGCATGGACGAGGCGTGCGACGGCGAAGGGAGGCGCGCGCTCGCCGCGGCGGGAATGCAGCCGGAAGGCTGATCCGGCGGCGGGCGGTGCGCCGCCGGTGGCCGCACATCCCTGAGTTGCCGTGGGCATGCTGGTCACCGCACCCGTCGATGTGCCCCCATAGCCGCCATGAGCTCCTCCCCCCAGGGCACGCCGGCCGACATCGACGGACGCCGCGCCTGGCTCCGTCTCGTCGCCTGCATGGTGCTCGGCACGATCGGCAGCGTCGGAATGTGGTCGATCGTCGTCGTGCTGCCGGCCGTGCAGGCGGAGTTCGGCGTGACGCGCGGCGACGCCTCGCTGCCCTACACCTTGACCATGCTCGGCTTCGCCTCGGGCAATGTGCTGCTGGGTCGGATCATGGACCGGACCGGCGTGATCCCGCCGCTGCTCGCGGGGATCGTCTGTCTCGCCGCCGGCTACGCCCTTGCCGCGACGGTCGGTTCGATCGTGCCGTTCGCGATCCTGCAAGGCGTGATCGGGTTCGGCGCGGCCGCGACCTTCTCGCCCCTGATCGCCGATCTCTCGCACTGGTTCCGCCGCCGCCGCGGCATCGCCGTGGCCGCGGCAGCGACCGGCAACTACATCGCCGGCGCGGTCTGGCCGCTGGCGATGCAACTCACCCTGCCGGCCCATGGCTGGCGCGTGACCTATCTCGCGATCGGCGCGACCTGTCTGCTGCTGATGACCCCGCTCGCGGCAAAGCTGCGCGCGCGTCCGCCGCCGATCGCGGGCGCAGCGGAGGCGGCGGCGCAGGCAAGCCGGCTCAGCGCCGCGGGGCTGACACCGCGCTCGCTGCAGGTGCTGCTCTCGATCGCCGGGCTCGGCTGCTGTGTCGCGATGTCGATGCCGCAGGTGCATATCGTCGCCTACTGCGTCGATCTCGGCTTCGGGGTGGCGCGCGGGTCCGAGATGCTGGCGTTGATGCTGGCCGGCGGCGTGATCAGCCGGCTCGCCTCGGGGTTCCTTGCGGACCACATCGGCGGCGCGCGAGTGCTGCTGCTCGGCTCGGTGCTGCAAGGCCTGTCGCTCGCCGCCTACATCCCGTTCAACGGCCTTGCCTCGCTCTATGTCGTCTCCGCCGTGTTCGGGCTGTCGCAGGGCGGGATCGTGCCATCGTATGCGATCATCGTGCGCGAGTACCTGCCGGCGCGGGAGGCAGGGCGGCGCGTGGGCATCGTCATGACCATGACGATCATCGGCATGGCGCTCGGCGGCTGGCTGTCCGGCGCGATCTATGACGCGACGGGGTCGTACCGGGCGGCGTTCCTCAACGGCATCGCCTGGAACGTGCTGAACATCCTGATCGTGCTGTTCATCCTGTTCTCGGTCGGGCGCCCGCGTCCCGCCTACCAGTAGTTCACCCGCGGCCAGACCGCGACCACCTCGTCTGACGCGCCGTCGACAACGTGGTAGCGCTCGTAGGCCGCCGCAGTCAGGCAGGAGTGGTTGGGCAGCACGCGTACCCGCGCACCCACGGGCAGCGCATCGAAGGGCAGGGGCCGATCGCACTCGACCACGCCGTGCTCCTGATAGGCGCGCGTGACGATCGCGTCGCCGAAGACGGGTCGTCCTGCGAGATCGACCACCAGGCCGAAGCCGTAATCCTTCGCCATGGTCTGCGTGCCGCGATCCTTCGACAGCGCGAGCGCGCCCGCATCGATCAGGATAGTGTTGCGTGCCGGCTTCCGCCCGATCACGCTCGCGAGCACGGAGACCGCGACGTCCTCCATCGGCTGGGTGTACAGCTCGACCTGCATCAGGTCGCCGAACATGTAAACACCCGCGCGCACCTCGGTCACGCCGGCGAGCGAGGCCGCGTGCAGCGCGGTCGGCGAGGAGCCCATCGAGACGATGCCGATCTCGTGCCCGGCCGCGCGCAGCCGCTCCGCGGCGCGGACGATGCCGGCGCGCTCGGTCTCGGCGACCGCGCGGATCTGCTCGACGTTGTGGCCGGCATAGGAGTGGCCGGCATGGGTCATCACCCCGGCGAGCCTGGACCCGAGCGCCGCGGCGATCGCCGGCAGCGCGTCGTCGTCCGACGTGACGCCGCCGCGGCCTTCGCCGACATCCACTTCGACCAGCGCACGGATGCGCCCCGGATGTGCGGCGATCGCCCGCGCAGTGTCGAGATCGTCGGTGATGACCTTCACGTCCGCACCCTTGGCGTTCATCGCCGCGACCGCATCGAGTTTCGCCGGCACGATGCCGACCGCGTAGATCTGATCGCGGAATCCGGCCTCGGCGAGGTAGCGCGCCTCAGCCAGCGTGCTGACGGTGATCGGCCCGAAACCGGGTGCCGCCAGCATGGCCACGTCGATGCTCTTCGCCGTCTTGAGGTGCGGGCGCAGCGCCGCGCCGTTGCGTGCCACCGCGCCGGCCATCATGCGCAGGTTGCGCATCAGCGCCGCTCGGTCGAGCACCAGCGCGGGGGTCGGCAGGTCGTCGAGGCGCATCACCGCTTCCTGATCTCGTGGACAAGGAACCGACCGTCGTTGAACGGTGCGACCGTCATGCCCTGGCGGGTGGCATACACGGAGGACGGGTAGTAGACGAAGATGATGATCGTCTCCTCCTCGAGCGCGATCCGCGCGGCCTCGGCGAACAGGGCATTGCGCTTCTTGTCGTCCAAGGTGGCGAGCGCCTCGCGCGCCAGGACTGCCCAAGCCCGGGCGCCATCTCCTTGTTCGGCCCCTCGCTGATCAGCCGCCAGTAGAGGTGTTCGAGGGTGTTGTCGGTCTCGCTGGCGAAGCGGACATGCGGATCGAGGGACGAGAAGCCGAGCTTGATCCCCATCATCAGCGTCTCAGCCGCGGCGCCCCGGCCGACCGCAACTGCCGCCGCCCCCAGCACAGCTCTTCTCACTCCCCTCCTCCCTCGTCGCGTCGCAGTGTCCGACGAAGCGCTCAGCGCCGCAACTGCCTTGGCGACCATTTCACCCCCTCATCCAGCGGGATCACCGGACGGGGCAGGCGCTTCCAGCCGAACCGGCTGAGGATCGGGCTGGTGAGCCCCGGCGCGTCCACCTCGATGATGCGATCGTTCGTGAAGAACTCGTCGAAGCCGCCGCGGAAATGCCCGCGCGACTTCACCACCACCGAGCGTGCCTGTCCGATGTCGAGCCCGAGCATCTCGAAGAAGGCCGGGTCGGCGCATTGCGTGCGATAGGAGACCACGACCACGGTGATGCCCCCGAGATCGAGCGCGGCGGAGGAGCCGAGCCGCATGTCGCGCCCGGCGAAGATGCCGCGCCGCCCCGTGACGCGCCCGTCCGAGAGCGCGCGCACGGTCGCCGGCACGCTGAAGGGCTTCGAGAATTCGTTGGTCTCGGCAGTGTTGAAGCGCGCCTCGATCAGCGCACCCACGCCCGCCGCATGGGCAGCCGCGGCCAGCGGCGGGTCGTAGATGATGCCGACAAGACAACCCTGCACACCGGCCTGATGGAACGACTCCAGGATCCACATCGTGTTGCCGCGCCCACCGCCGCCGGGATTGTCGGCGACGTCTGGAAAGCAGAGCGCGGGCTTCGCAGGGTCCTCGCCGACCGCCTTGGCCTTCGCGGTCGCCTGGTCGAGCGGTGTCAACCTGGCGTTGAACCGCTTGCGGTTCGACCAGCCGAGGGAGGCGATCTCCTCGGCGAGTGTCTCGGCCGTCGCTTCGTCACCCCTTCGCGCGGTCACCACCACGGCGAGCCCGTTCTTCGGCGTGTCGCTGTAGGCGAACCCACCCATGACCGACACGTTCAGGATGCGCCCGACACAGTCCGGCTCGGCGATGCGCCGCTGGCCGAGATCGATCATCTCGCCATAGGGACGATCGGTCGCGTCCATGCCCGTCAGCATGGTCACGGTGGGGGGAATGATCGGCAGACGGATGAGCCTGCGCGCGGTTTTGGCCCCGCGGAGCAGCGCGCGCACATGCCCGGCCGCCTCCTCGCCACGCTGCCACATGTCGAGATGCGGGTTGGTGCGGTAGCCGACGAACACATCGACGCTCTGCACCATCGCCTCGGAGATGTTGGCGTGCAGGTCGAAGGTTGCGACCACCGGGACATTTGACCCAACCACCTCACGTACCATGGCCAGCATGTCGCCGTCTGGGTCGGCCCGCTCGGTCGAAAGCCCGGCGCCATGCATGCAGGTATAGACGGCATCGAGCGGCGCGGCACGCTCCAACCCCTTGCGCCAGATGCGCATCATCTCGGTGAAGGTCTCCTCCTCCACCGGTCCGTTCGGTTCGGCCATGGCGAGCAGGATCGGCACCGGCTGCCACGGCCCCGTTGCGTCCATCGCGGCGACGAAACCCGGTACCTCGCCGAGCGCGATCGGTGTGGCGCAGCGCGCATCGGCGATGATCGCATCGCGCTCAAGCCAAACGCAGGACTCGAAGTCCGCGCGTGTCGCTGGCGGGGCGAAGGCGTTGCACTCGATCGAGAAGCCCAGAATGGCGATGCGCGGTGGTGGTTTCTGGACCATCAAAGGATCATTCCCATCAGCTCGGCGATGCGCGGTGTGGCCTTGAGCCCCGTACCAGTCAGCACCAATACCGTCGTCTGTTCGGCGCCGATCGTGCCGGCGGCGCGCAGCTTGGCGAGCGCTGCAGCAGCCGAAGCGCAGGTCGGCTCGACATAGATGCCGATGCGCGCGAGCGAGAAGAGTGCCGCCTCGATTTCGGCCTCCGTCACCGACACCGCCCCACCTTCGGACCCGCGCAGCGCCCCAAGCACCTCGCGCAGGCGAATCGGCCTGGCGATCGCGGTGCCCTCGGCGATCGTGGGCGCGATCTCGCATGCGACCGGCTCGTCGCTGCCGGCGAGGAACGCCGCCGCGATAGGCGCGACATTGGCGGGCTGCACCGCGAACAATCGAGGCATCCGATCGATCGCGCCCGCGCGCAGCAGCTCGCCGAAGCCGATCTCGCAGCCGAGCACGTTCGAGCCTGCCCCGCAGGGGATGATGATGTTGTCGGGTGCTTCGAAACCGAGGTCCTCCCACAGCTCGTAGGCCAATGTCTTGGTGCCGTGCAGGAAGAACGGATGCCAGTTGTGCGAGGCGTAGAAGATGCGCTCGGCCTGGCGCAGCGCGGCGTCCGCGCAGTCCTGGCGCGACCCCGGCACGAGCTCGATCTCGGCGCCATGTGCCTTCATCTGCACCGTCTTGGCAGGAGAGGTCGCGGCGGGCACGAGGATCTTCGCGCGCATCCCGCCCGCCGCCGCGTAGGCCGCGATCGCCGCTCCGCCGTTGCCGGAGGAGTCCTCCAGCACCGCGGTGATGCCCTGCGCGCGCAGCCCCGACAGCATCACCGACGCACCGCGGTCCTTGAAGCTGCCCGTGGGCGCGAACCATTCGAGCTTCAGAAGCGCGCGCGTGCCGTCGAGCCGACGCTCGATCAGCGGCGTGCAGCCCTCGCCTATCGTGATCGGCGCGACCTCGGGCCCGAACGGAAAGGCGCGGCGGTAGCGCCAGAGGCTGCGCACATCCCGGTCGATGTCGGTGCGGGTGATGCCGGGCAGCGGCGTGAGCAGCAGGGGGGTGCCGTCGTCCGAACGCCAGCGCGGGCTCGTGAGCGGAAACGTCCGCCCGGTGCGGGGGTCGAGATAGGCGGGGGTCATGCGCGCGGAGGGTTGCCGAAGCGCGGGCCGGCTGCAAGGCTGCCTCTCTTCCACGCAAAACCCAGGAGTGCCCGTGCGTCCGATCTGGCATTGCCATATCGCCGTCTCGCTGGATGGCCACATCGCTCGGCCCGACGGCTCGGTGGACTGGCTCGCCGAGTATCCCGCCGAGGCGTTCGGCTTCGAGGACTTTCTCGCAGGCGTGGATGCAATCCTGATGGGCCGCGCCACCTACGAGGCCGTGCGTCGGCTTGGCGCGTGGCCGCATCCGGGCAAGCCGACCGTCGTTGTCACCTCGCGCGCACTGCCGGATCCGCCGGATCGGGTGGAAGCGCGCGGTGGCGAGCTCGGCACGATCGTCGCCGAACTGGAGCAGCGCGGGCTTCGACGCATCTGGATCGAGGGCGGCGGACAGCTCCTGCGGGGCATGCTCGCGATCAGCCGGCTCGACGTGCTGGAGATCGCGGTGATCCCGATCGTGCTCGGCAACGGCATTCCCCTCTTCCCCGCCGGCGCGCCAGAGACCAAGCTGCGTTTGGCACGGTGCGAGGCAAAGCCGCGCGGCGCCCTGCACGTGGTCTACCAACGCGCGGCGTGACGCGGAGACGCAAAGGACACCCCGGCCAATGACCGACGATCTCGGCGAGCGCACGCTCCGCCTTGCCCGCGACCTGGTCGCGATCGACAGCCGGAGTTCGGTGAGCAACATCGCCGTCGCCGAACGCATCGAGGCCGAGCTCGCGGGTTTCGAGGTCGAGCGGCTGGACTGGACCGATCCGAACGGCGTGCCCAAGCGCGCGCTGGTCGCGCATCGCGGCCCAGCGCGCGGGGGTGCTGCCTTCAGCGCGCATATGGACACGGTGCCCGACACCGGCTGGACCAGCGATCCCTGGACGCCGCTGGTCGCCGACGGGATGCTGCACGGGCTCGGTGCCTGTGACATGAAGGGGCCGCTGGCAGCGAGCCTGATCGCCGCCCAGGCCGCACCCGCGGACCTGCCGCTCAGCCTGCTCTACACCTTCGACGAGGAGACGACGAAGGCCGGCGCGCGCCTGATCGCCGA
>NZ_JBHYDW010000057.1:0-20003 GCF_051860475.1 Elioraea sp.
CGCCGGCCGCGCGCTGCGTCCGTGCAGGGCGTCCGGCATCACTCGCTCGGCCGATATCCGGTGCAGTCCGCAACGCTCATGCCGACATCGTATCCCAAGTGTGCCGGCCGGGGACCACACAACTTGCGGACGAAGATCGCGGGATCTTCGCAAACATCCCGCGATCCGGCTCCATCGCCCGTTTGTGCCCCTCCGCGTGGTGACGAGGCCGCGCGCGGAAACCCTGACGTAGCCGCAGCGCGCGGCCGGGAGCGTCGTGGGCGGTCACTGCCGATCTTCGGCAGGTTCGGATTGCGAGACCTGTGACCGAACCCGACACCAACGATGACCGACGAAAGGATGGCCCTTCTCGAACTGCTGGAGGAGGGCGCCGGCGCCGACCTGGTGCGCGACATGCTGGCGTTCGCCACCGAACGGATGATGGAGGTCGAGGCCGAGGTGGCGGCAGAAGGCCGATGCCGCGCTGGAGGGCGCGCTCGAGGAGCGCGAGGCGGATCCGGCGGCGACCTCCCCCGCCACGGGCCGCCCGCGCCTTCGTCGCCCGCTACGCTGGCGAGTGGCTGTCCGAAAGGAACCGCTACCGCAGCCCGCTCGCAACACCCACCGCGTGGAACCACAAGGCATCCAGGCGCGCCGCGTAACCCCAACCTATCGTCCAGGGCGCCGGGTGCGATCCATGCGGACCGTAGAGGCGCCGTTCGGGCAACCGATCCTCGGCTTCATCGGCCCGACGGACACCTTGGGCATGAAGTGGCAAGGGGCAACGCCGACAGGTATGCCTGGATCCACTGGTTGGCCCCGTTCGCCATCGACGCCATGCAGATCCCCGAGCCGCCCACGATCGGTCCGCTCGCCGGCGCGATGCTCGGTCTGATGACACTCGGGCTCTTGCGCGCCCCGCCCGCTCACGCCCGGCGCTGACGGTGCCGGACCCGGCCGCGTCGCGTCCGGGGCAGACGGCCGGGGCGGTTCCGTGCCATGGTCGAGTCGCCGTCCGGGTCGGGGTGCCTCCGTCAGCGTCCATGCGCCAGCTTCTGCTTCTTCGTCATGCCAAGTCGTCGTGGGACGACCCCTCGCTGCCCGACCATGACCGCCCGCTGAACGAGCGCGGTCGGGCGGACGCCGTGGCAATGGGCGGCGAGATGCGCGGGCTCGGCCTGGCACCTGACATCGTGCTGGTATCCTCGGCGCGGCGGACCATCGAGACACTGGCGCTGATCGAGCCGTTCGACGACACCCCGGTGATCGACACGGTGGACACCCTCTACCTCGCGCCGGCCCGCAAGCTGCTCGACATCCTGCACGCCGTGCCCGAGACCGCGCGCAGCGTGCTGGTGATCGGCCACAATCCGGGCCTGCACAACCTGGCGCTCGCGCTGGCCGGGCCGACCGCGATGGCGCGCGGCGGTATCGATGCGCTCCGCCTCGCCGAGCGTTACCCGACCGCGGCGCTCGCCGAGTTCGCGGTCGCTACACCGTGGTGGGGCCTCGCCGAGGGCAATGCCCGGCTGGTGCGGTTCGTCTGCCCGCGCGACCTGCCGAAACCCGTACCGTGAGCCCGGACGCCTCCGGCGCGGCACCGCGTGCCGAGGTGCCACAGACCCGCGTGATCGCCTTCGAGCTCGCGGTCGCGCCTGAGGCAGCAGCGCTGCTCCGCCATCCCGCGCTCGCCGCCCGGCGGCTGGGCCAGGCGCGCGGGGCAGAGGCGACCGTCGTGTTCCACGACACCGCCGAGGGCGCCTTGGCCGACGAAGGCCTCGCGCTCGCGGTCGAGCCGCGCGGCCGCGGCGCGGTGCAACGCCTGCTGCGCAGCCTGCCGGGCGAGGATGCGCGCGCCGAGCCGGCCCGGCCGGCCGCGGTGCTGGCCGAGACCCGCCTGCCCCGATCCGGCCCCGACGCCGCCCCGCTCGCCGGACTGATCCCCGAGGCCGCCGAGGGCACACCGCTGCCGGCCGTCGCCGCGGCCTCCGGCCGGCGCGTCACGCTGCGGCTCGCCGGCGGCATGACGGCGACGCTGTTCGCCGGCCGGCTGCGCGCGGTCGCGGCCGAGCGCGACTTCGCACGGCTGACCCTTGCCGTGCCGGAGGCAGCGCTGGCGGATGGGCTCGACCTGTTGCGCGCGCTCGCCGCCGACCGGCCGGTCGCAGTGCCGGCGGCGAGCCTCGCCGAGGAGGCGCGTGCGGTCGCGCTCGGCGTGCCGGCGCGGCCACTCTGGCGCGGCCCGCCCGACCTCACCGGCGCGGAGACGGTGGAGGACGGCGCCCGCCGCGCGATCGGCCAGCTCACGCTCGCGCTGCTCGCCGCCGCCCCGATCGCGGCGGAGGGCTCCAACCCGGAGGGGGTGCACCAGGCGCGCGTGGCGATCCGGCGGCTGCGGACGGCGCTGACGCTGTTCCGCCCCGCGATCGGCTGCGCGGCGGTGAGCGAGCTGAAGGACCGGCTCGGCGCGCTCGCCCGCGCGCTCGGCCCAGCGCGCGACTGGGACGTGTTCATCGCCGGCGCGCTCGGTGAGATCGTCGCGGCGTTTGACGGCGAGACCGCGATTGCGAGTCTTGCCCGCGCCGCCCAGGCGGCGCGGGCCGCGGCCTATGCGGAGGTCCGCGCCACGCTGGCCGCACCTTCGTTCGGCCTGCTGACGCTCGACCTCGCGGCCGCGGTCGCGGCCCCGCCGTGGCGCGCGGGCGAGGATGCCGAGGCGGCCGTGCTGCGCGACACCGCGCTCGAGGATTTCGCGGCCGGAGCCCTCAGCCGCCGCTTCAAGCGGCTGATGCGCGCGGGCGACGGGTTTGCGCGGCTCGACATCCCGGCCCTGCACGCGCTCCGCATCCAGGCCAAGCGGATGCGCTATGTGGGCGAGCTGTTCGGCGGGCTCTACAGGGCGAAGAAGCGGCGGCGGTTCCAGAAGGCCGTCGGCGCGGTGCAGGACGCGCTCGGCCATCTGAACGACACCGCGGTGGCGGCCGGGCTGATGCGCACGCTCGCCAAGCGCGAGCCGGGCCGCGCCTGGGCGTCAGGCGTGGTGCAGGGCTGGGTCGCGGCCAAGGCGGCGCACGCGCGGGAGGATGCGGCCGAGGCCTGGACCACCCTCGCCGGACGTGCGCCGTTCTGGAACGGTTGACGCGGGTTCAGCCCACGCTTCGCCGTGCCGCGGCGAGGCCGAGAACGCCAAGCCCGAGCAGAGCGAGCGTCGCGGGCTCCGGGACGGCGGTGCCGGGGCCGGGCCCGCTGTCAAAGGCGAAGGTGATCAGGATCCGGTCGCCGTCATTGTAGAACGTCAGCCCGGGCGAGAATGCGAAAGCGACCTGGATCGCATCCGGCGTAAAGGTCAGCCGTTCGTCGCCGAACCCCGCGACAGTCGTCACCGGGTCCACGCTTGCCGACAGGATGCCGTGCGGCGACGTCGCCTCGAACACCACGCCGTTGAAGCCGCCAGGATTGATGGCCCATTGCCATACGCCACCCGATGGGATTCCGACGACGATCTCGAGTGTGGTGGCCGTGAAGTCGAACGTCAGCGTCGGGAAGAACCCGTCACCGGCGTTCCGCGTAAGGGTGGTTTCCGGCCCGTCACCGACAACGAAGGTGCCTGGGCTCCAATCGGCGTCGGCGGAGATGGTGTTGACGTCGGGAAAGCGTCGGGACGCCTCGAACTCCATCCCGAGCAGGCTGGCCCCGGCCGGAGCGGCGGCCGAGACCCCGAGGGCAACCGCGGCTGCGGCCAGCAATGGCAGGCGATGCATGACAAACCTCCCGTCCAAATAGGGCGCGCCAGGCCGGGATTGGCTGATGGCGCCATGGGAGGCTGCGCCGGCGAGATTGCAGACGAATTGCCTCTACGTAACCTTTGTCACGGGCAGGCGCCGGATCAGGCGGGCCGCGCCGTGCGGACGCCGAGGATATGCGCGATCGCGTAGACCAGGTCGGGGCGGTTCAGGGTGTAGAAGTGGAACTCGTCCACCCCCGCAGCCTGGAGCCGGCGCACCTGCTCGGCCGCCACGACCGTGGCGACCATGCGCCGGATCTCCGGATCGGCATCCAACCCATCGAACAGCCGCGCGAGCCAGTCCGGCACCGTCGCACCGCACATGGCACTGAACTTTACGACCTGGGCGAAGTTGGTGACCGGCAGGATGCCCGGGACCAGCGGCACGGTGATTCCTGCGCCAAGGCATCGGTCAAGAAATCCGAGGTAAACGTCTGTATCAAAGAAATACTGTGTGATCGCTCGAGTTGCCCCCGCATCGATCTTGCGCTTGAGGTTGTCCAGATCGGCCGCAGCGCTCGCCGCCGCCGGATGCGTCTCAGGGTAGGCCGCCACGCTGATCTCGAAGGCGCCGATCCGCCGCAGGCCCGCCACAAGATCGGCGGCGTAGGGATAGCCCTCGGCATGCGGCTGGTAGGAGGACAGCCCGGCGGGCGGGTCGCCGCGCAGCGCGACGATATGACGGATCCCGGCGTCCCAATAGGCACGCGCGACCGCGTCCACCTCCTCCCGGCTCGCACCGACGCACGTCAGATGCGCCGCCGGCACCAGCGCGGTCTCGGCGGCGATTCGCGTTACCGTCGCGTGGGTGCGCTCGCGTGTCGTGCCGCCGGCGCCGTAGGTCACCGAAACGAAACGGGGGGCGAGCGGCTCGAGCCGGCGGATGCAGGTCCAGAGCTGCTGTTCCAGCGCCTCGGTCTTGGGCGGGAAGAACTCGAACGAGAGCTTCGGGACCGCGAACGCGCGATCGCCGATTGGCGGAACCGCGGCGCGGGGGCCGGCGGCCCAGCGCGCGAGCACGGAGGGGGACGTCACGGAGGTCACGGCAATGCTCCTGGTCGGACCAACGGGGTGAATGGCGCGCCGGGGCCAGCGATGCAAGAGCCGCAAGGGAGGGCACCGTACCTCACCGCATCGCACCATCGGGTAGCAGCATCAACCACATGCGCACCACGCTTCACAGCAGATGCGCATAACCCTTCACTAATCTGTATGTGCTACATCGCCCTGCATGCCGCTACTGTGCGCGCCGTGTCTCGTCGGGCGGGAAGGGCACGACCCTCCACCCACCTCCCCCGACGTGATAAGCGTCACTTGCTTCCGGCCCGCCCGGTGCCACCGTCGTCCGCAGGATTGTCTGATGCGCCCAACGCCTCTGCGCCTGATTGCCCTGCTCGCCGCCGGCCTTGTCGCCGGATGCGCAACGCTGCCCCCGGAGAGCGAGCCGGAGGCGCGGGCGGAGTATTTCGAGCGCAATGACCCGCTCGAGCCGCTGAACCGTGTCACCTACACCGTCAACGACGCCCTGGACGTGATGCTGCTCCGCCCGGCCGCGGAGGCGTATCGGCTGTTCCTGCCCCAGCCGGTGCGTACCGGCGTCGCCAACGTGATCGACAACCTGCTGCTGCCCAGGACCGCGGCGCACCAGCTGCTCCAGGGCAAGCCCGAGATGGCCGGCAAGGCCCTGGCAAGGTTCGCCGTGAACAGCACCGTCGGCCTCCTCGGCATCTTCGACTTCGCGTCCGACATCGGGCTGGAGCCGCAATTCGAGGACATGGGCCAGACCCTGGCGGTGTGGGCCGGCACGACGAATGGCGGCCCCTACATCATCCTGCCAGTGCTCGGGCCCTCGAATCTGCGTGACGTGGTGGGGCGCGGGGTCGACTATTTTGCTGATCCGTGGAACAGCATCGGCCAAGGCGACACTGTGGAGGCCCTGCGCATCTCGCGCACAGCCGCCCAGGTGATCGACACGCGCGAGCAATTGATCGAGCCGATCGATGCCCTCAGGCGGGACAGTCTCGATCCATACGCGGCGCTCCGCTCTGTGTACCAGCAGCAGCGGGCACGCGACATCCTCGACCAGTCCCCGCCGCGGCGGCGCTTCTTCGACTGGCGGTTCCGCCCTCCGGAGTGATCTCCAGGATCTGACCATGCAGCGACGGATGTTCCTGACCGGCCTGCTCGCCGCTCTCCCGCTCGCGGGCGCGGGCGCGGACGACCGCACGAGCCGAGCCGCCGCGTTCATCGAGACCCGGGGCAAGGCGCTGGTCGCCGTGCTCGACGGCGACGCCCCGCTGGCCGAGAAGCGGACCATGGTCGCCGACATCCTGCGCGAATCGGTGGATGTGCGCGGGGTCGGCCAGTTCGTGCTGGGACGGCACTGGCGGACTGCCTCGGAAGGGCAGCGCGGCGAGTTCCTCGAACTGTTCGAGGAGACCCTCGTGCGCAGCCTCTCCGCCCGGTTCGGCGAGTTCCGGGGCGTCACCTTCACGGTCGGCCGTGCCCAGGTGCGCGGCGATGACGGAGTGCTGGTCGCCACCACGGTGGATCGCCCGGGCCAACCCACGGTTGCGCTCGACTGGCTGGTCTCCGAGACCTCGGGTCGCCCGCTGATCATCGACCTGGTGGCCGAAGGGACCAGCCTGCGCATCACCCAGCGCTCCGAGTACGGCTCGGTGATCCAGCGCGGCGGCGGCCGGCTCGACGCGCTGCTCGAAGCGATGCGGCGGCAGCTCGCCGAGCTTATAGGGCGCGAGGTCGCGTCGAACTGATCGACGCCGCCTCCGGCCTGCCATCTTCCCGCTGCCGGGCTGCCTCAAGCAACGCTAAGCTTGCGTCCTGCGGCGCATTGCGGCGCGCGCGGAACAGGCGGGATGCACCAGACCTCGATCCCCTTGATCGGATCGGCACGGCCGGACACGGCTCGGCGCCCTGCGCTCTCCGTGGTGGTGCCGGCGTTCGACGAACAGGAGGTGCTGCCAGAGTTCCACCGCCGGCTCGCCGCGGCGATGGACGGGATCGGTCTCGCCTGGGAGGTGATCTACGTCAATGACGGCTCGCGGGATGCCACGCTCGCGGTGATGCTCGCCCTGCGCGCGGCCGACCCGCGTGTCGCCGTGGTCAACCTGTCGCGCAACTTCGGCAAGGAGATCGCGCTCACTGCCGGGCTCGACCATGCGCGCGGATCGGACGGCGTGGTGGTGATCGACGCCGACCTCCAGGACCCGCCGGAGGTGATCCCGGAGCTGGTGGCCGCCTGGCGCGAGGGCGTCGACATCGCCTATGCGCAGCGCCGGGTACGCCACGGCGAGGGCGTTGTGAAGCGCGCCACCGCAGCGGCGTTCTATCGGGTGATGCAGCGGCTCGGCGGGCGGGTGCGCCTGCCCAAGGACACCGGCGACTTCCGGCTGATGAGCCGGCGCGCGGTGGATGCGCTGCTCACCCTCCGCGAGCAGCACCGGTTCATGAAGGGCCTGTTCGCCTGGGTGGGGTTCCCGTCGCGCCCGGTCCTCTACGATCGCGCCGCGCGCGCCGCCGGGCGGACCAAGTGGAACTGGTGGAAACTCTGGAACCTCTCGCTCGAGGGGATCACCAGCTTCACCGTCGCCCCGCTGAAGGTGGCGACCTATCTCGGCCTGGTCACCGCCGCGATCGCGCTCGTCTACGGCTCGGTGGTGGTGGTGAAGACACTGCTGTTCGGCAACCCGGTCGCCGGCTACCCGAGCCTGCTGACGGTGATGCTGTTTCTTGGCGGGGTACAGCTGATCACGCTCGGCATCATCGGCGAGTATCTCGGCCGGGTGTTCAACGAGACCAAGGGCCGCCCGCTCTACCTCGTCGAGCGGCACATCCCGAGCGGGGGAACCTCAGCCGGGACGGAAGCAGGCGAGCAGTCCACCGACGGTCCGACACTCGGCCGAGTCGCCTAGCAGGGGCACGGCCTCCGGAAGCACCAGCCGGAGCTCGCCGAGCGCCAGCGGGGAAGCGGCGGTGTGCACGTCGGCGCAGCGCGGCGGTGTCCGCCAGCGCGCCAGCTGCATCGTGTTCACCGGCACGGCACGCTCCGAGACCAGCAACAGCAGCTCCTGCACCCGTTCGCGCGTCGCGTGGGCGTCGGGCGGGATGCACACCCAGCTCGGCAGGATGGTCACCGTCCGCACCGCGGCGATCGCGGGGCGGAGCGCCGCCGCCTCGACGCTCCATGGCAGGCGCTGCGACGCCCAGGCGGCGAGCGCGGCGCGGTTCGGCGCGGCATCGACCCACTGCACGATGCCGAGCAGCAGGACGAGGGCCGGTCCGGCGCGCGGGACGCGCGCGAGCAGCGCAGCCACGCCGATCAGCAGGGCGTACCCGACGGGCCAGAAGAAACGGCCCGATGCACGGAACTGATCGAGGACCGCAGGCGGTGCGCCGAGATCGAGCACCAGGCGCTCGCCGAGCCCCACCCGGAATGAGACCGCGAGCAGCGTGAGGGCACTCAGGGCAAGTGCCAGCCCGGCGTGGCGGCGAAACGCACCGGCGACCGCTGCGCGCTGCCGCACGACCACCACCACCAGCCCGGCCAGCAGTCCCGCGCCGAGCCAGTTGTAGCCCTCCCAACCGCCCATGCCGGTCGCGTCGATCTCGCCGCCAACGACCGGCAGCAGTCCGGAGCGCGCAGGCCACACCGGCGCGAGCAGGTTGAGCGCGTAGCGGCCGTAGCCTCCCTCGCCCGCAGCGCCGAGATAGCCCAGCACCCAGAGCGCTGCGGCGGTCGTACCCACGCACACAGCAGCCCCGACAGCGGCGCCGCGCCAGCGCGCGCCGGTCAACAGCAGCGTCACCGGCGCCGCTCCCAGCAGGGCCAGTACCATCAGCGCCAGATACGGATGCGTCAGCAGCGCGGCGAGCGACAGCACGACCGCCCAGGCCCAGCCGGCAGACGTCTGGGCCCGCAGCAGTCGCAGATACGTCCCCAGGGCGAGCAGCAGCAGGAAGTGTCCCATCAGCGCGGCGTGACCGTGCCGCGCGAGCCAGGCCGGCATCGCGGCGGCGGCAAGTGCGACGCCGATCGCCGGCAGCAGCCGCCGCTCACCCGCCTGGCGCAGGCACCACACCGCGGACACCGGCTGAAGCACCACGACAATCGCATGCCAGAACCCGATGCCGTGCACGCCGACAGGCAGCAGCGGTGCGAACAGCTTCAACGGCACAGCAAGCAGCGGGATCCCGTCCGCGAGCGCAATGTGCGTGCCACCCTCACCGAGCGTCGGTGCCACCAGGAGCGGCCACCCCCAAGGGCTCGCGATGAAGAAGCGTTGCGCCACCACGTGTTGCGCAATATCCCCGGCGACCCGCCAGTCCGCGCCTGTTGCCGGCAGCACGAACCCGATCGGAAGCAGCGCGGCCGCAAGCCCCCCACCGATCAACGCCGCGATCACCCACGCGGTCACTCGCGTCTTCGTTTCGTTTTGCACCGCCACAATCCCGCCCCGACTCCGTCTGAATGCCGACGTGCCCACAGGTCAGCATCCCGACCGTGCCGGCGGCTCTGCCGGCCGTGAAGGGACACAGGTGATGTTGTCTGCGGAAGCCAGGGACAATCTGACCTCCGAAGCGCCGATTGCAACAATCGAGCCGCTGCAACTCTCGCTTGCACCGACGCTGCTCGCGCCGCCCCTGACATCGGCGGCGAACGATCTCGGCCCCGCCTGTCCGGTACCGCAGCGGCGCATCGTCCTGCGCGAGGCCGCCAAACGGACTCTCGACATCGCCGGCGCCGCGATGCTGCTGGTGCTGTTCGCCCCCTTGATGGCCGTGATCGCCCTGCTCATTGCGCGCGATGGAGGCCCTGTCCTCTATGCGCATCGCCGCGTGGGCCGTGACGGCGCAAGCTTCGGCTGCCTGAAGTTCCGCTCGATGGTGGTGGACGCGGACCTGCGCCTTGCTGAGCTGCTTGAGCGCGACCCGGTTGCGCGGGCCGAATGGGAGACCACGCGCAAGCTGCGCCGCGATCCCCGTGTCACGGCCGTCGGGCGCTTCCTGCGTGCCTCCTCGCTCGACGAACTCCCGCAGCTCATCAACGTGCTGAAGGGGGAAATGAGCCTGGTCGGCCCGCGACCCGTTCAGCAGTCCGAGCTCAACGCGTTCTACGGTGCGGCCGCTTCCTACTACCGCGCCGTACGGCCCGGGCTGACCGGGCCGTGGCAGGTCAGCGGCCGCAACGACACATCCTATGCCGACCGCGTCGCACTCGACGTGCGCTATGTGGCCGAGGCGTCGCTGCTCGACGACATCCGCATCCTGCTGCGGACACCGTTCGCGGTGCTGCGCCGGCGCGGCGCCTACTGAACCGCCCGCTTCCCCCGGCCCGACGCTGACGCGCGGGCCGGGATCGGCTAACCACCCGACATGACCGATCCTGCCGCCGCGCGCGCCGGCACGCGCCGCCTCGTCTCCGGGGTGGCGTGGAACATGCTTGGACGGGGACTGCCACTGCTGGTCGCGCTCGCGCTCACTCCGCCGCTGGTGGCAGCGCTCGGGATTGAGCGCTGGGGTTTGTTCACGCTCGCCCTGGGGCTTGTCGGCGTGTTCGGGGTGTTCGACCTCGGTCTGGGGGCCGCGCTCACCCGGACGCTCGCGGAACGGATGGGCCGCGGCGAGCGCGAGGGCGAGGGCGCGCTGGTCGCCTCCGCCCTCGCGCTGCTGGTCGTCCTGAGCGGGATGCTGGCGGTCGCGTTGTGGCTTGCCGTTCCGGCGCTGGTCGAGCGCGGCCTGAACGTGCCGGCAGCGCTGCAGGGCGAGGCGGTCGCGGGGTTGCGCGTGCTCGCCGCCGCCGCGCCGCTGGTGGTCGTCAACGCCGCGCTGTGGGGCGTGCTGGCGGCACATCAGCGCTTCCGCGCCGCGAATCTCGCCGCGATGCCCGTTGCGGTGCTGTATTATCTCGGGCCGCTTCTGGTGCTCCTGGTCTGGGACTCGCTCGCCGGTGTCATGCTGGCGCTGGTCGGTGCCCGCGTGCTGAACACGCTGGCCTATGCGGCGTTGATCCGCCCGATCGTGCTGGGCATCTCGCTTCGCGCCGTCAGTCTTCGCGCCGTCGGACCGCTTTTGCGGCTCGGTGGCTGGATGAGCCTCTCGGGCGTGCTGACGCAGGTGTCGCTCTACGCCGACCGGTTCCTGATCGGCGCGCTGCTGTCGCTCGCCGCGGTCGCGTTCTACGCGACGCCGCTCGACCTGGTGATGCGACTCTGGATTCTCCCCGTCGCCGTCGCGCAGGCGCTGCTGCCGGCGCTCGCGTCGTCGTTCCGCGCGATGCCCGGAGAGACGGCTGCGCTGCTCCGACGCGGCGTGCTGCTGATCACTGGACTGGTGCTGCCGGGCTGCGTGGTGCTGGTCGTGCTCGCCCACCCGCTGCTGCGGCTCTGGCTCGGCCCGCAGTTCGCCGATGGCGGCGCGACCGTGCTGCGCATCCTGTCGATCGGGATCCTGTTCAGCTGCGCAGGATTCGCACCGGGTTCGCTGCTCGACGCGATCGGACGACCGGACGTGACCGCTCGGTTCGTGCTCGTCCTGGCCGTCGTTTCGCTGCCGCTGGCAGTGCTGCTGCTGCTGGCCGCGGGGATCGAGGGCGCCGCGATGGCGTGGTCGCTCCGCTGCGCGGTCGAGTGCGGTGGGCGGATGCTGCTCGCCGCGAGGTTCTATCCGGCGGCCCGGGCGCCGATGCGTCGGCTTGCACCCGTGCTGGCGAGCGGCGGTGCCGGGATCGCGGCGGCAGCGGCGATGCCGTCGGTCACGCTTGCCGCCGCCGTGGGCGCCGTTGCCCTCGCCGTTGCCGGCGCTCTCGGCTGGCGCGCCCTCGACGCGGGGGAGCGCACGACGCTCGCGCATCCGCGGCGGTGGCTGCGGCGCGCGGCATGAGTGGCCTCGTGCTGAACGGCCGCTTCCTCGGTCAGGCCGTGACGGGCGTGCAGCGCGTCGCACATGAGGTGTTGCGTGCGGCTGATGCACTCGCGGCGGAGGGGGCGTGGCCGGCCACGCGTGTGCTTGCACCGCCAGGGACGACACTGCCGCCGTGCACCAGGCTCCGCGCCGCCACGACGGGGCGGCTCGGCGGGCAGATGTGGGAGCAGGTCGACCTGGCGCGCGACCTCCGCGGCGACTGGCTTCTGAGCCTGGGCAACACCGCCCCGCTCGCGGCCCGGCAGCGCCAGACCGTGGTGAT
Organism: Elioraea sp.; assembly: GCF_051860475.1. NCBI lineage: Bacteria > Pseudomonadati > Pseudomonadota > Alphaproteobacteria > Acetobacterales > Elioraeaceae > Elioraea > Elioraea sp. Next base: position 11,967 of record NZ_JBHYDW010000057.1, read on the forward strand.
CCATGATGCGGGCGCCTTCGACACGCCTGCCTCCTACGGGCTTGCGTTCCGCAGCTGGTACCGTCTGCTGCACCGCGCGCTTGCACGGATGGGCGCGCGCATCGTCACGGTCTCGGCGTTCTCGCGTGGCCGGCTTGCCGCGCGGCTGGGCCTCGACCCGGCACGGATCGCCGTGATGCCCGAGGGCGCGGAGCACATCCTGCGCGCGCCTCCCGACGTGTCGATCCTGAAACGCAACGGTCTCGCGCCCGGCCGCTACGTGCTCGCGGTCGGCACCGGTGCCGCGCACAAGAACCTTGCCGCGCTCGGCGCCGCTGGATCGATGCTGGCATCGCGCGGCATCGCGCTCGGGGTGGCGGGGCGCGCGGACCCTGCCGTGTTCCGCACCACCGGGGGCGCATCGGGGGCGGTTGCGCTCGGGCGCGTGAACGACGCCGAACTGCGCGCGCTCTACGAGCACGCGGCCGCGTTGCTGTTCCCCTCGCGCTACGAGGGGTTCGGCCTGCCGCCGGTCGAGGCGATGGCATGCGGCTGCCCCGTCGTCGCGGGGCGCGCCGGCGCGGTGCCCGAGACCGTCGGCGACGCGGGGCTGCTGTTCGATCCCGACACGACCGACGATCTCGTCGCGGCGCTCGCGCGGCTGCTCGACCAGGCCGGCCTTGCCGAGGAGCTGCGCGCGCGCGGTCGGGCGCGCGCGGCGCGCTTCACCTGGCGCGCCGCGGCCGAGGCGCTGCGCGACACCCTGCCCGCGGACCTCCGATGAAGGTCGCGATCGTCCACGAATGGCTCGACACCTATGCGGGCTCGGAACGGGTGCTCGAGCAGATGCTCGCGGTCTGGCCCGGTGCCGACCTCCACGCGCTCTGCGACTTCCTGCCGGAGCGCGAGCGCGGCTTCCTCGGCGGGCATGTGCCGCGCACCACCTTCATCCAGCGCCTGCCCTTCGCGCGCAAACGGTTCCGGATGTATCTCGGGCTGATGCCGCTCGCGATCGAGAGCCTCGATCTCTCCGGCTACGACCTCGTGGTGTCGTCCTCGCACGCGGCCGCCAAGGGCGCGATCACCGGGCCGGGCACGCTGCACCTCGCCTATGTCCATTCGCCGATGCGCTACGCGTGGGACCTGCAGGCGCAGTACCTGCGCGAGTCCCGGCTCGACCGCGGGCTCAAGGGAGCCTATGCGCGCTGGCTGCTGCACCGGCTCAGGCTCTGGGACCATGCGAGCGCCGCGCGCCCCGACGTGATCCTCGCCAACTCGCGCTACATCGCCGAGCGCATCCGCAAGGTCTGGCGCCGCGAGGCCCAGGTGCTGCATCCGCCGGTCGATACCGAGGCGTTCACGCCGGTCGCCGCGAAGCAGGGCTTCTATCTGATCGCCTCGCGCATGGTGCCATACAAGCGCGTCGACCTCGCCGCCGCTGCGTTCCGGCGCATGCCCGACCGCAAGCTCGTGGTCGTCGGCGACGGGCCGCAGATGGCGGCCGTGCGCGAAGCCGCCGGCGATGCGGCGAACATCACGTTCCGCGGCCATGTCGGCAAGCCCGACCTCGTGTCGCTGATGCAGTCCGCGCGTGCCTGCCTGCACATCGCCGAGGAGGATTTCGGCATCGCGATGGTCGAGGCCCAGGCCTGCGGCACCCCGATGCTGGCCTTCGGCCGTGGCGGCGCGCGCGACATCGTCCGCACGCCGGAAGAGAGCGACGCGCCCACCGGGCTTCTGTTCACCGAGCAGTCGCCCGAGGCGCTGATCGACACCGTCGAGCGGTTCGAGGCGATGGGCACCGCGTTCAGCGCCGCCGCCTGCCGCGCCAATGCCGAGCGGTTCTCGTCCGCCAATTTCCGCCAGGGGCTGCGCGATGCGGCCGCGCGGCATCTCGGCCATGGCTGAGCCGACGTTCTCCCTGATCGTCGCCACGCGCGGCCGCGATGCCGATGTCGGCGTGCTGCTCGACTCGCTGCTCGCGCAGGACCGCAGCGACATCGAGGTGATCGTGGTCGATCAGAACGGCGATGATCGACTTGCGCCGATCCTCGCGCGATTCGCCGGCCGTCTGCGGCTCGCTCATCTCCGCACCGATCGTGCGCACGCGAACCGCGCGCGCAATCTTGGCCTGCGCGAGGCCCGCGGCGCCATCGTCGCCTTCCCCGACGACGACTGCATCCTGCCGCCAGGCGTGCTCGACCGCGTGGCCGCCGCCTTCGTCGATCCGGCAGTCGCGGTTCTGACCGGTCCCGCCGCATCGCCGCAGGGCGGGCTCGGCTCCGGGCGCTGGCGGGTGGACGGCGGCGCGATCACGCTGGCCAATCTCTGGACCAGCGTGATCGAGTTCAATCTGTTTCTGCGGCGGGACGTCGCGCGCGCGCTCGGCGGTTTCGACGAGCGCATGGGGCCGGGGACGGCGTGGGGCTCGGCCGAAGGCAACGACCTGGTCGCGCGGGCGATCCGCGCCGGGCACCGCGCGCGCTACGACCCCGCGCTGCGCATCGTTCATCCCGACAAGCGGCTGTCCCAGGTCGCGGTCGAGCGCGCGCACCTCTACGGCGCCGGACTCGGGGTCGCGCTGCGCCGCCATGCCCCCGGGATCGGTGTCTGGTTGCCCTTCTTCATCCGCCCGCTTGGCGGCGTCGTGCTCGCCGCGCTGCGGCGCAATCGCCTTCAGGTCGCCTACTACCTCGCGACGTTTCGGGGCAGGCTTGCCGGCTTCCTCGCCAGTGACGGACGCTCATGACGCTCCGCCTCGCCGTCGGCATCGCCACGCGCAATCGCCCCGCGATCCTCGCCGAGACGATCGCAGAGCTCGCGCGCCAGACCCGCGTGCCGGATGCGATCCTGGTCTGCCATGTCGGCCCGGAGGACCTCGGTGATCTCCCGAAGGCACACCCCGACATCACCTTCCTCACCACGAGTGCCGGTCTGCCACGCCAACGCAACGCGATCCTGGACACGACCGACGCCGACATTCTGCTGTTCCTCGACGATGACTTCCTCGCCGCGCCCGACTACCTCACGGTGCTCGAAGCGGTGATGCAGGCGCATCCCGGCTGTGTGGTCGCCACCGGCACCGTGATCGCTGACGGCGCGAAGGGTCCTGGCCTTGCCGTGAGCGAAGGACGTGCGATCCTCGCCTCCGACACACCGCCCTCCGATCGCCTCGCCGCAACGCCGCACTTCAACGGCTACGGCTGCAACATGGCGGTGCGGATGAGCGTGGTGCGGACGCACGGCATCCGTGTTGACGAGATGCTGCCGCTCTACGCCTGGTACGAGGACATCGACTTCACACGCACGCTCGGCCGGCACGGCACGATCCTGCGGCTTGCAGGCGCGCGCGGCGTGCACCTCGGCGTGAAGCAGGCGCGCACGCCTGGGCTTCGCCTTGGCTACAGCCAGGTCGTCAACCCGGTCTATCTCGCGCGCAAGGGCACGTTCCCGTGGAGCCACGCGATCCCCTCGGCCATGCGGCACATGGTGATCAACGCGATCCGGTCCGCCGCGCCCGAGCCGCACGTCGACCGGTTCGGGCGTCTGCGCGGGAACCTGCTCGGGCTGTGGGACCTCATCCGCGGACGCGCCTCGCCGCGGCGTGTGCTGGAGCTCTGAACGCCCTTGCCCTGTCCCTCACCCGCGCGCGAGAGCGGGGGACGCCGCAGCGACACACGGCTGCATCTCCCACCGAAATGGCAGAGCGTCAGGGTGAGGGAAACAGCGCGTCGCTCCGCCCAAGCAGGCGGTAGACCGCCAATCCCAGCCACTCGCGCAGGCCGGACTCGACCATGTGCAGACGTTCCGGGAACGGCGCGTCATACAGGGCGGCGAAGCCGGGCCCGGTGCGGTAGTTCACCGGCCACGGAACGACCTGCCAGCCTGCCCGCCGGAAGGCGCCGACCGAGCGCGGCATGTGGCTCGCCGACGTCACCAGCAGCCACGTTTCGCCCGGCTGCGGCACGGCGAGGCGATGCGTGAACACCGCATTCTCCCAGGTATTGCGCGCCGCGCTCTCGTAGGTGACGCGGGTCTCGGGGAGACCCATGGCGGTGAACACCTGCCGCGCGACATCCGCCTCGGTCACGCCGCCATGGACCAGCGACCCCTGCCCGCCGGTGAAGACCAGCCGTGCCTCGGGGTAGCGACGCGCGAGCCCGACGAACTCCGTCATCCGCTCGGCCGCCCCGTTCAAGGCAGGAAGTCCGCGCGCCTCGGTGAGGTTCTGGTCGACCGCTCCCCCCAGCGCAATCACGCCGTCCACGCGCGACGGCGGCTCGGCCGGCCGAGCGAAACGATCCTCGAGCGGCATGACGATCCAGGGCGCGAGCGGTGTCGCAAGCACCGAGACATAGAAGCCGAGGCCGGCAAGCAGCGGCCAGCGGCCCCAACGCCGGCCGCGCCAGACGGCCGCGAGCCCGATGCAGGCAAGGATGAGCGCGAAGGTGCCGGGCCGGCCGACGAACCAGAGCGTCTTCGAGACCAGGTGCAGGATCGTGTCCATCGCGCGCTCCTAGGTGCTCGGATCGCGGAGACGCCAGATCTGCACCGGCCCCCGCTGCTCGGCCACCTCGGCAGCCAGAATGTAGTGCGCCGCAAGTGCCCGCTCGATCATCGCCGCCGCCCCGGCGCGCATCGTGTGCATCCAGCCGCGATCGACGATGATGGCTGCGGGCCGGGCGGCGAGGATGCGGGTCACCTCAGCGTCCGCATCGACCGGCAGCACCGCGCCGAAATGCCCGGTGAGCTGGGCCGGAAAGACGAAGCGCGACGGCGGCTCCATGCCCGCCAGCACCAGCACGACCGGGTGGTAGTTCGCGACCAGAACGCGCGATCCAGCAGGCACCGCCGCACGCAGCGCCGCGGCGACGGCTCGCGGCGGGTCGGGCCGCGAAAGGCCGAAGCCGGCGTGGATGCGCGGCGCGGCATCCTCGCGCCAGGCGAGCAGCGCGAGCAGCGCGATCATGCCGGCGAGCAGGGGCACTGGCGCGGTCGGCCGCAATGCCGAAGCCGCACGCCAGGCGCCGAGCCCGGCAAGCAGTCCGAGCGCGGGCAACGCCATGACGAAGTAGTGCTGGAAGAACATGCCCGGCGCAGCGACGCCAAGGGCCGCCGTGCCGAGCCACGCCCAGCCGAGTCCGATCAGACGCCGATGCTCGGCCAGCGGCCGGATCGTGCCCGTCACCGCGAGCACGAGCGGCAGCGCAAGCACCAGCGCGGCTGCACTCACGGCCTGGAGCGCCTCGACCGCGGAGAGGCGTCCGCTGGAGTAGCGCAGCGGCGCAAGCACCAGGGCATCCCACAGCGCGCTCAACCCGCCCTGGACGGCATAGGTGAGCGCGAGCAGCAGGATCGGCGCGGCGCACATGCACGCGTACACAGCCGCGAGCAGGATCAGGCGGCGGAGATCGATCACGCCGCGCCGCCACGCGGGCAAGGCCGCGACGGCGAAGGCAAGACAGCCCTCGAAGACCGCAAGCTGCTTGATCACCAGCGCGCAGCCGATCGGCAGTCCGATCGCTGCCATATCGCGCATCCGCGGTGCCTTGTCGGCATCGAGCACGCCGGCGGCCGTGCGCACCGCCAGACTCATCGCGCCGGCGACAAACGGTGCAAGGAGGATCTCCGTGTTCGTCTCGAGCCCCGTGAGCAGCGGCGTATGGGCGACATAGACCAGCCCGACGGCCAGCCCCTGAACGGCCGTTCCGCCACCTTGACGCACCAGCGCCGCGAGCGCGCAGCCGGTCAGGGCGACCATCACCACGCCGAGCAACCGCACAGCGACCACGCCTTCGCCGAACAGCACCATCGCGAGCGCGATCAGCGCCGGCGCGCCGGGCGGATGCATGTCCCACACCGCGACGATCGGCCAGTCGCCGGCAAGCCAGGCGCGCGCCTGCACCATGTACAGCCCGACATCGGTGTCGATCACGGCGGGCACGAACGCCATGGACCGGCACAGCAGCGATGCGGCAAGCATCACCGCGGGGACGACAAGGGAACGCGCCACGTCCCTCATCGCGCATGCCAACCCGGCGCAAACACGAGCAGCCCGTCGACCTCCTGCAACAGATCGCGTGCGGGATCGTAGCGCGCCGCGATGGTCGCGTGCGTGGCCTCGTCTCGCAGGACATAGAGCGTTCGCGACTCCCACCGCGCGGCCGTGAGGTCCGCCGCGATCGCCATGCGGAGCGTGCGCAGGGCATCACGGTCGATCCTCGAGTGGTAGATCGCGTCGGTCGCGAGGCCCCGGGACGCGGCGAAACGAGCGATCTCCTCCCAGTTGGCGCCGAAGTTGCCGGCGGGCACGGCGCGGATCCGCGTGTAGTGCCGGGCAAGCTCGCGCCAGAGGGGGTCCGGCAGGCGTTCGGCCGGACTGCGCGGCGCATCGGCAACCAGGGCACGGTAGCGCCCGAGCCCGTCCTGCAGATCGACAAGCTGAAGCGCCAGCGCAGCGGCAAGCACCAGCCCGGCGCGACGGGCGCCCCAGCGCGCAACCACTGCGGCGGTGGCGGCAAACAGCGCGGCGTAGGCGAGTGGCCAGAGGAACCGCTCGGAGGCGCGCAGCAGGTCGGCGCCACGCTGCACGAACGCCGGCAGAGGAAGTTCAAGCACCACAGTGCCGCCGACCGCGACCCGATGCGTCACCGCGAACGCCAGCATCGCAAGCAGAGCCGCGAGCAGGAGCGCATGTCGGAGGACCGCCTCGCGCCACCTCAAGCGCCCGGTCGCGAGCGCGACCACCGCGGCCAGCAGCAAGGCGAGCGAACCGGCGCCCAGATACGATCCGCCGTGCTCCCAATGGCGCAGCGTCGGCAGCGCCGGCAGCAGGCTGCCCCACTCGACCGCATCGAATGGTGCGAGCAGATCCAGGCCCGTTTCGCCGTAGCCGGGCCCGAGCGGCTTCAGCTTGCCGCTCAGGGTGAAGAAGCCGCCGAGCCACAACCCCAGTGCCACCGCCGCCAGCACCGCAGGCATCTCGAGAAGTCGCGCCCGAAGCGCGCGCCCGCGGACGGTCCGCGCCAGCAGATCCGCGCCCCAGAGCGCGCCCGCCATGGCCAGCAGATAGGCATTGATCAACGAGGTCACGCCCAGCAGCAGCGCCCAGACGAGGCCCTGCCGGCGACCCTGGGGATCCCGCAGGCACAGATGGAGCGCAGCGAGCAGGACCCAGTGCCCGACCAGCGCGAAGTGTCCGCCCATGCGGTTGATCATCATCGGCTGGAACGCGAACAGTACCGCACCCGCGGCGCGCGCCAGCGGATCGGACGTGGCCAGCCCGATCAGGCGCCACGCCATCGCCGCCTGCAAGGCGCCGCAGGCGACCATCCATGGCCCCCAGTACTGATCGACGACGACAAGATCCCGCAGCGCCTTCAGCGGCAGGGCGAGCAGCGGCACCACGTCGACATAGAAGATCGCGCTCGCGAGCTCGATGCCGTAATCCGGATTCGATCCAGGCGGCCATGCCCACGGGGCGTGCCGGAAGAACGTCCAGGTCAGCCAGTACGCGACCGGATCGGGGCCGAGCGGACCATGCAGCATCCAGCCGATGTCGCTGGTGTCGAGGATGCGCGGACCGAGCGCGCTCAGCGCGACGGCGCCGCCGGCGAGCATCGCGACGATCAGCGATATGGCCGTCGCCACACGGGAGGGGCCGCGTCGCTCGCTCATCGTGGCGGGATCGCTCCGCGATGGCCGGTCACCACGCGGGCCCCCGCATCGGCGCTGCACCGCGCAGGGCTCGATGGCTCGATGGCTCGATGCGGCCCGCCCCGCGTCATCGGGCGCTCCCGCGCCGCAACCGAAGTCGCTCGATCGCGACCGCGATCCCGACCCGCCCGGTCGCCGAGGTGAGTGCGGCGGCGGCGGTCCCGGCCAGCCAGGCCATCCAGACGGCCAACGCGGCACCGACCCGACCCTCGGCAGCGGGAAGGAGGACAATCACGAGCGCGGGGGCGGACGCGGCCGCCGCGGTGAGAGCGAGCGGCCGCAGCGCAGCGCGGTCGGCCCCACCGAAGACTCCACCGGGTCCGGCGGCGTAGAGCGCGGCAT